>JAIVIH010000063.1 GCA_020200615.1 Actinomycetota bacterium
AGGTGGGCCTGGGCGGCCGCTGGGACGCCACCAACGTGGCCGACGGCGAAGTCGCCGTGGTCACCAACGTCAGCCTCGACCACGCCGAGACGATCGGTCCCGCCCTGACCGACATCGCCCGTGAGAAGGCCGGGATCGTGAAGGCGGGAAGCACCCTGGTGTTGGGCGAGACGGACCCTGCGCTGGCCTCCATCTTCCGGGAGGCTCCCGCCGGCCAGGTGTGGGAGCGGAACCGCCAGTTCGGCTGCACCACCAACCGGCTGGCGGTGGGAGGCCGTGCGGTGGAGCTGTTCACCCCCGGCGCCCACTACCCCGACCTCTTCATCCCTGCCTACGGCGCCTTCCAGGGAGAGAACGCCGCTGCCGCCGTGGCCGCCTCCGAGGCCTTCTTCGGCGGCCCCCCCGACCCGGAGGTGGTCGAGGCCGGGCTGGCGGCGGTGCGGCTCCCGGGCCGCCTGGAGGTGGTCGGGCGCAACCCCCTGTGCGTCCTCGACGGCGCCCACAACCCGGCCGGCGCCCGAGCGGCGGCGGAGGCGATCGATGAGACGTTCGGGCAGGTAGAGGGACGGCTGCTGGTGGTGGGCATGGTGTCCGGCCGGGACCCCGTGGAGATGCTCCGAGCCATGGGCGTGGACAAGGCGCGCTGTGTGATCGCCTGCCCGCCGCCCTCGCCCCGCGCCCTGCCCGCGGCGCAGGTGGCGCGGGCGGCCCAGGCCCTCGGGACGACCAGCCGGGCGGTGGGATCGGTGTCCCAGGCGGTCGAGGCCGCCCTGGAGGAGGCCACCAGCGAGGACCTCGTCGTGGTGACCGGGTCGCTCTACGTGGTGGGGGCGGCTCGGGGCTGGCTCCGGAGCGTGGGCGCTCTCCCGGACTGAGGGCGGGCGCGGCTACTCTCGCCCGCCCGTGGACCGAACTCTCGTCATCTGCAAGCCCGACGCCGTCGAGCGTGGCCTGGTGGGAGAGATCGTCGGCCGGCTGGAAGCCAAGGGCCTGAGCCTGGTCGCCGCCGAGCTCCGCACCGTCGACCGGGCGACGGCGGAGGACCACTACTCCGAACACGAGGGCAAGCCCTTCTACGAGGCCCTGGTCGGCTTCGTCACCCGGGGGCCGTCCCTGCTCCTGGTCGTCGAGGGCCCGGAGGAGACCTACGCCGTCGTCCGGACGCTCATGGGCGCCACCAACCCCCGCCAGGCCGCCGCCGGCACCATCCGCGGCGACCTGGCCGTCGACCTGACCGAGAACCTCGTCCACGGCAGCGACAGCCCGGAGAGCGCCCAACGCGAGATCTCGCTCTTCTTCCCCGATCTCTGAGGCAGGCGGGGCACCGGACCGCCGCGGGGGCGGGCAGCCAAGGGGTCACCGATCTCAACTCGGGGTTGAGTCTTTGGACCGATGCGCCTAGCCTCAGGCCCACCCTCTCTCGGCGCGGAGCCCACTTCAACCCTCGGATGTCCGACAACTTCTTCTCCGGGTTTCTCGGTCGCGACATGGCGGTCGACCTCGGGACGGCCAACACGCTCGTTTACGTGCGGGGGCGGGGGATCGTCCTGAACGAGCCGTCGGTGGTCGCGGTGAACGTTCGCGACGGCCGTCCGCTGGCCGTCGGGGTCGAGGCCAAGCGGATGATCGGGCGGACGCCCAACCACATCCGGGCCGTCCGACCCCTCAAAGACGGCGTGATCAACAACTTCGAGATCACCGAGAAGATGCTGCGGTACTTCATCCAGCGGGTGCACCAGCGCCGCTGGGCGAAGCCCCGCATGGTGATCTGCGTGCCCTCGGGCGTGACCGGGGTCGAGAAGCGGGCAGTGCAGGAGGCGGCCGAGTACGCCGGCGCCCGAAAGACCCCCTTCATCATCGAGGAGCCCATGGCTGCGGCCATCGGAGCCGGTCTCCCGGTTCACGAGCCCACCGGCAACATGGTCGTCGACATCGGGGGTGGCACCACCGAAGTGGCCGTCATCTCGCTGGGCGGGATCGTCACCAGCAAGTCCGAGCGGATAGGTGGCGACGAGCTCGACGAGGCCGTCATCCAGTACGTCAAGAAGGAGTACAGCCTGGCGCTGGGGGAGCGCACGGCCGAGGAGATCAAGATCGCCCTCGGCTCGGCCTACCCGCTGGAGCGTGAGCTGTACGCCGAGATCCGGGGCCGGGACCTGGTGACCGGCCTTCCCAAGACCATCGTGATCTCCACCGAGGAGATACGAAAGGCCATCGAGGAGCCGGTCGCCTCGATCGTCGACGCGGTGAAGGTGACGCTGGACAAGACGCCTCCTGAGCTGGCGGCGGACATCATGGAGAAGGGAATCGTCCTCACCGGCGGCGGGGCACTTCTCACCGGCCTCGACGTGCGTCTCTCAGTGGAGACGGGCATGCCTATCGTGGTGGCCAAGAACCCGCTCCACTCCGTGGCTATCGGAGCGGGACAATGCCTCGAGGAGTTCAATGTCCTTCGGCAGGTGCTGGCGAACTCAGGCGAGCGGTAGGCCCACGGCTTCCGCGGTCCTTCCGGGCGGCTCCGTCTTCGGTGCCGCCGCAGTCCACACCAGTAGGTCCGTTCGCAGGATGCCCATCTCGATTGCCGAGCGGTAGCCGCGGTGGCCGTGTACCGGCGCTCGCGGCGTCATCGTTTCCTCCTGCTCCTGCTCGTACTGACCTCGGTGACAGCGATCACCCTCGACTACCGCGACCAAGGTGAGGGCGCCATGGAGACCCTTCGCCAAGGGGCCCGCGACCTGGTCGCCCCCCTGCAGTCGGCGGCGGGGGACGCGCTGGAGCCGGTGGGCGACTTCTTCGGTGGGATCACCCGCTACAACTCGCTCCAGAGCGAGAACGCCCGGTTGCGGCAGGACCTGGAGAGATCCCGGGGGGCCCTGCTCTCGGCTCAGGGCGCCGAGCGTGAGCGCCAGGCCCTCCTCGAGCTTCAGCGGCTGGACTTCGCGGCCAACATCCCCTCGGTCTCAGCCCGGGTGATCTCGACCTCGCCGTCCAACTTCCAGAACACGGTGGTGATCGACCGCGGGTCGGAACACCGGTTGGTGGTGGGTCAGCCCGTGGTCACGGGAGCGGGTCTGGTCGGGCGCGTCCTCGAGGTGTCTCAGAACCGGGCCACGGTCCAGCTCCTGACCGACCGCGCTGCCGACGTGGGTGTGCGGCTCACAGGGTCAGGGGAGATCGGCGTCGCCAACGGCAACGGGACCCGCGAGCCGCTCAAGGTCGAGTTCGTGGCGGGAACGGCCAAGGTCGCCGAGGGTGAGGCGGTCGTCACCAGCGGCCTGGAGAGGAGTGCGTACCCGCCGGAAATCCCGGTGGGGAAGGTGGTCTCGGCCCGCACTCCGCCCGGAGGGGTGGCCAAGGAGATCTCGGTGGAGCCCGCGGTTGACCTACGGCGGCTGGAGTTCGTCAAGATCCTCCTCTGGGGGGCAGGCCAGCCGTGATGGGCGACATCCGCTTCCGGGGCCCGCTGGTGTTGGTGACGGCCATGATGCTGCACACCGCGGTGCTCAACCAGATCCGCATCGCCGGAGTCATGCCCGATCTCATGCTCCTCCTGGCCATCGCCGTCGGACTGGAGGCGGGCGCCAGCTACGGCGCGGTGACGGGCTTCATCACGGGAATGGTGGCCGACCTCTTCCTGCCCACTCCCCTGGGGATGTCGGCCCTCGTCTTCAGCGTGATGGGCTACGCCACGGGGGTCACGGTGGCCGGGCTCCTCCGGGCGACGTGGTGGTTTCCCATGGCCACCGCCTTCGGTGGCAGCTCGCTGGGCGTCGGCCTGTTCGCCCTCGCCGGGACCATGTTGGGCGAGCCCGACCTCCTCAACCGTCATCTTCCGACCATCATGCTGATCGTGGGGATCACCAACGGCCTTCTCGTCTTTCCCACTCTGCGCGTCGTCCGCTGGGCCTTGGCCAACCGGACCCCGTCCTCGGCCTACGCAGAGTGAGCTGGGCTCCCAGCGACAGCCCGGGTCGCCCTGACCGAGGGCGGCGAGCGGGTTGAGGGCGATGACAGGCCGGGACTCCTCCCGGCTGCGCCTGGCGATCCTCGGCGTGGTCGTGCTCTCGCTGTTCGCGACGCTCCTAGCCCGCCTGTGGTACCTCCAGGTGCTGGTCGGGCCCGAGCTGCGCGTGGAGGCTCAGGCCAACAGCGTGCGGCTGATCTACACGGAGGCCAACCGGGGCCGGGTCCTGCAGCTTCTGGAAGGCGTCAGTGCGGATGCCGTTCACGAACTCGCTGGGTTGGTAGGTGGGAAACGAGGCCATGGCCAGGATCGCCCCGTCACGGGGGTCGAGCACGACGGCCGAGCCCGCCGGGGCGATGAACGACTTGGCCTGCCCTGGGTCGTAGGTCTTACGGGCGGTCTCGAGAGCCTGTTGGAGCGACTCCTCGGCCACCCGCTGGATGTCGAGATCGATGGTCAGCTGAACGTCATGACCCGGCACTGCCGGCTGCCGCCCCAGTGAC
>JAIVIH010000311.1 GCA_020200615.1 Actinomycetota bacterium
GCCACGGACCGCTCGGGCACGAGGTCGGCGACCACGCCCCGCACGGCCAGGGCGGCGGCCGTCCCCGGTCCGATGGCGGCCACGGCCACGTCGCCCAGAGCGCGGGCGTCCCGGATGTGGGCGAAGAACCGCTCGACGGCGTTGACAGACGTGAACACGGCCCAGTCCTGCCCGCGGACGCCGGCCGCCGCCGCGGCTAGAGCCTGCCCGCCGTCGGCCGGGTCTCCGATCTCGATGGTCGGCACTTCCACGGCCTCGGCCCCCAAACGCCGGAGGCGATCGACCAGGCCCGAAGCCTGGCCGCGGGCCCGGCACACCACCACCCGCCGGCCGAGCAACGGGCGGTTCTCGAACCAGCGCAGGTCGAGGCCGGCGACAGCGCCGATGACAAGGGTGACGGGCGGCTCCAGCACCACGCCGGACATGCCGGCCAGGGTCGTCCGGACCGTCTGCTGGGAAGGCCGGGTGCCCCATCGCACGGCCGCCACCGGCGTGTCCGGCTCGAGGCCGGCGCCCATGAGCCGGGCCGCGATCTCCGCCCGGTGGGCCACGCCCATGAGCACCACCAGCGTTCCGCCCGAATGGGCCAGGGCGTCCCAGTCCAGGTCGGTGTCCACCGCATGGCGGCTGTGGCCGGTGACCACGGTGACGGACGTCGACAGGCCCCGATGGGTGACGGGGATGCCGGCGTAGGCCGGGACCGCGATTGCCGAGGTGATGCCGGGCACGACCTCGAAGGGCACGCCCGCGGCCTGCAGGGCGGCGGCCTCCTCACCCCCCCGTCCGAAGACGAAGGGATCGCCCCCCTTCAGCCGGACCACGTGCTGGCCGGCCTGGCCCCGCTCGACGAGCACGGCGTTGATGTCGGCCTGGGGGATGGGTGCGCCCGGGGACTTCCCCACGTCGATCCGCTCCGCCGTCGCCGGGGCCAGCTCGAGCAGGGAGGGCTCGGCCAGGCGGTCGTGCACCACCACGTCGGCCTCGGCCAGCACCTCCGCCCCCCGCACCGTCAGCAGCCCGGGGTCGCCCGGCCCCGCGCCGACCAGGTAGACGGTCACCGGGCCGGCGTCCTCAATTGACGGCCACTTCCTCGAGCAGGGCCTGGCCGCCGGCCCGGTCGAGGAGGTGGCGTGCCACGTCCCGCCCGAGGGCCTGACCATCGTCGCCCTGAGCCGAGTGGCGCAGCACGATCCGGCCGTCACCGCTGGCGATCAACCCGGTCAGGTCGACCGTCCGCCCGTCCGTTCCCACGGTGGCGTAAGCGCCCACGGGCAGGTCGCACCCACCGCCGAGGACGGCCAGGAAGGCCCGCTCGGCGGCCACCGCCCGGCTCGAAGGCGGGTGGTCGATGAGGGCCAGCAGGTCGCGCACCTCGCTGTCGTCCGACCGGCACTCCACGGCCAGGGCGCCCTGGCCCACCTGGGGCAGCATGATCGACGGGTCGAGCAGCTCGGCGGCCTCGTCCAGCCTCCCCAGGCGGGCCAGGGCGGCGGCGGCCACGACGATGGCATCGAAGCCGGGGGCCTTGGCCATGCGGGTGCCGATGTTGCCCCGCAGGCCGGAGAAGGTGAGGTCGGGCCGCACCCAGGCCAGCTGGGCCCGGCGGCGGATGGACCCGGTGCCCACGCGGGCGCCGGGGGGAAGGTCGTCCAGAGCGGACCCGACCAGCGCGTCCCGGGGGTCGGCCCGCTCGGGCACGGCGGCGATGACGAGCCCCGGCATCTCCCCCGACGGCAGGTCCTTGGCCGAGTGGACGGCGAGGTCGGCCCTTCCGTCGAGCACGGCGGACTGGACCTCCTTGACGAACACCCCACGGCCGCCGAGCTGCCAGATCTCGGCCTCGGTGTTGCGGTCGCCGGTGGTCTCGACCAGCAGGGCCTCTACGTCGAGGTCACTCGCCTGGGCTCCCGCGGCGTCGCGCAGGAGGTCGATCACGAGGGCGGTCTGCGCACGGGCCAGGGCGCTCGCCCGGGTGGCCACTCGCAGCCGCCGCCGGCTCATGGCCCGGCCGCACCGGTCATCGGGTCGCCGCCTTCGGCGGCAGCCCCGCTGAACGGGGCGCTGTGTTCACTGGTTCGCTCGCCTGCGCTCGCTCACAGGTCGAAGAGCTCGCGCAGGGCGTCGGCCAGCCGTTCGCCTCGTGCGGAACCGGCGGCGTCCTTGACCCGCACCGTGGGGTCGTGCAGCAGCTTGGCCACGATCCCCTTTGTCATGGCCTCCACCGCCTCCCGCTGGCGCGCGTCCAGGCCCGAGAGGCGGGAGCGGAACCGCTCCAGTTCGGCGGCACGGAGGCGTTCGCCGCGCTCCCGCAGGGCGGACACGGTGGGCGCCATCCCCCGGGCCGTCGTGGCGTCGATGTAACGGCCGACCTCCTGGGCGACGATGGACCGGACCGGCACCGCTTCCTTGCGACGCTGGTCGAGCCCGGCCCGGGCGAACTCCTGCAGGTCGGAGAGGTCCAGGAGGGTCACGCCCGGCACGTCCCGCACTCCCGGATCCACGTTGCGGGGCATGCCCAGGTCGACCACCAGGAGAGGGCGGTCGGGACGGGCGGCCATCACCGGGGCCAGCATCTCCTGCTCGATGAGCACGTCGGCGCCGGCGGACGAGGTGAAGGCTACGTCGGCGTCGGCCAGAGCCTCGCCCAGGCCCTCGAGCTGCACCGCCCTGCCTCCCACCCGTGAGGCCAGGGCCACGGCCCGGTCCCACGTGCGGTTGGCGATCAGGACCTCTTCCGCCCCTTGACCGCCGGCCAGGTCGGCGACCACCCGCTCGCCCATCTTCCCTGCGCCTACGACCAGGATGCTGCGCCCGGCGAGCGTGCCCAGCCGCTGGCGAGCCATCGCCACCGCCGCTTGCGATAGCGACGTAATGCCCCGACCGATGCCCGTCTCGGCCCGGGAGCGCTTCCCCACCTCCAGGGCGTGGCGGAACAGGGCCGACAGCCGGCTGCCGGCCGCACCCTCGTCCCGGGCGGCGGTCCAGGCTTCACGCACCTGGCCCAGGATCTGGCTCTCGCCCAGGACCAGCGAATCGAGCCCGGCGGACACGGCAAAGAGGTGAGCCGCAGCGGCGTCGTCGTTGTAGGCGTAAAGGTGGTCGCTGAAGTCCTCGGGCGGGATGAAGGCCATCTCCGAGAGGAAGTGGCGCACGTCCTGCATGGCTCCGTGGAACCGTTCGGCGACGGCGTAGACCTCGGTGCGGTGGCAGGTGGAGAGGATCACGGCCTCGCTGACGAACGGGCGCGACATCAGGTCGCCCAAGGCTTTGGGCAGCCGATCCCGAGGCACCGCCAGCCGCTCGAGCAGGTCGAGCGGGACTGTGCGGTGGTTCAGCCCGACGACGACGACAGACATGTCTGGAGGCGCTCCCTCGCGTGGGTCACGTCACCTGATCGAATGAGTCCGAGCATGTCCGAGTCCAGCGCGCTCCGCCAATCGAGACCCTCGGTGGAACGACCCGCGGCTTTCAGGGACGCCCTCTCGGCAGCCAGGAGGTCGAGAAGCACCTCGTACTCGGGCCCGATGTCGCGCTCGAGGCGCTCACGGAGCCACCGGGCGAGGGCGGGGCTGCGTCCACCGGTGGACACGGCGATCATGAGCGAGCCGCGCCGAACCACGGACGGCAGCGTAAAGGAACAGTGGTCGGGATCGTCGGCGCCGTTGACCCAGACGCCGGCGGCTTCGGCGTCCCGGTAGACGGCCTCGTTGATGCGACGGTCGTCAGTGGCGGCGATCACCAGCCGTCGGCCTTCCAGGTCGGAGCTGCGGTAGGGCCGCTCGTCCCACGTGACGCGGGGCTGCCGGCGGATCTCGTGGCCGACTTCCGGAGCGACGACGTGGACGACGGCGCCGGAGGCAACCAGCCCCTCGACCTTGCGGGACGCCACCACCCCGCCGCCCACCACCAGGCAGGGGCGGCCTTCCACCACCAGGTTCACGGGGTAGGGCGGGGACAACTAGCTGCTCGCCAGGGGCTCAGGCAGCGGCATCGGAGGGCCCTCCCGACCGCCGCGCTGCTGGTAGAACGCCAGGATCTGCAGCTCGATGGACAGGTCGACCTTGCGCAGCGAGACCCTGGGGGGCACCGAGATGACGGCGGGGGCGAAGTTCAGGATCGACCGGACGCCGGCGGCCACCAGGCGATCGGCCACGTCTTGGGCGGCGCTGGCGGGGGTGGCGATGATGCCGATGGCCACCTCCTCCTGCGCGGCCACGGCGGGCAGGTCGTCGAGAGGCCGCACGGCCATGGCTCCCACCTTCTCGCCCACCTTCTCGCGGTCGGCGTCGAACAGGCCGACGATGCGGAAGCCGCGAGCGGAGAAACCCCGGTACTTGGCCAAGGCGTGACCGAGGTTGCCCACGCCGACGATGACCACAGGCCAGTCCTGGGTCAACCCCAGGACCCGATTGATCTGGAAGAGCAGGTACTCGACGTCGTAGCCCACGCCTCGCGTCCCGTAGGAG
>JAIVIH010000509.1 GCA_020200615.1 Actinomycetota bacterium
ACGCGTGAGGAGGTCGAGGGGCTGGCCCCCCGGCTGGACGCCGTGGCCGAGGGCCCCGCTCAGCTGCGACTGGACGACGATCCGACCTGACCGCGGGTCGCTACCCGCTGAAGCGGCGTCGGGCAGTGACGGCCAGCAGGCCTCCGCCGGCTGCGGCCAGGGCCAGGATGGCGACGCCGGCCGCCGACTGCTTGCCCCTGAGGTCGTCGCCATCAGCGCCTCTCGACTGGCGTCGACCGGTAAGGCCTCCTGGGGTCGGAGCCGATCGGGACCGCCCATCGCCCGCCCGCGGCTTGGCCGGTGGCGGCGAGGCCGGCCAGACGGAAAGTTCGGTGACGCGATCCAGGCCCGCCGGGCGACTGACCCGGACGAACCGCACCGGTTCACCCGAAGCCGTTGCGACGAAGAGCGGGTCCTGGCGAAGGCCGGCCGGTTCCGACCTCGCTCCGCTCAGGGGCGTCCAGGCCGATCCGTCGGCCGACGCCCCGATCACGCACTGCTCATCGCAGCCCGCGGCGAACACGTCCGCCCCCTCGATCGGAGACCGAAGCTCCACCATGGCCGATGTCGCCCCGTTGACGCCGAAGAAGCGATCACCTTCGGTGAGCCGACAGGCGTCGGCGGCTGCGGTCCCGTCAGCCTGGATAGCCGAGCAGGGAGCGCGGCGCGAGGGCGGGATCAGGTCGATCGGCGGCAAGGCCACGGTGGCCGTGGAGAGGCGCTGGTGATATATCGTGCGGCCCTCGGCGTGCGGCACCCGCACGTCGATGTAGGAGGTCACCAAGGCGGTGATCGGCCCGGAGTCGTCCCCCTCGGGTTCCAGACGGCGTAGATCGAGCGTCGCCTCCAGCCCCGAGACAGTCTCGAGCGAGCGACCGCCGGGCCCGACGAGAGTCACCGCCGGCCGGGCCGAGCCGGCCGGAAGGGATGCGCTCACCGACACGGTCGCCTGCCACCCTTCGACGCTCACCTCCGGCGTCGCCTCCCACAACGAGGCCTGCACGGATCCTCGTCACAGGCCCGTAAGCGGTTCGCTTTGCGGTCGTGCGCCTCGGCCGTCGTTGCGCACGCTGCGCAGCCGACCACATCGGCGGTCGTCTCGAT
>JAIVIH010000064.1:0-2625 GCA_020200615.1 Actinomycetota bacterium
GTTTCCAGGGATCGGTGTACCAACCCCGGGGTGTCCCCTCCGCCGCCATCCGGGGACCCTACCGCCCGGCCCCGTGCGTATCGTTGTTCCGTGCGGGCCTCCCGAGGTGTGGCTGGACCCAGTCCCCGGTGGTGGGTGACGGTGGCCCTGGCTTCCCTGCTGGCCGCGTGCGGGTCGGGAGCGGACTCCCCTCGTGCCGGGGCGGGCTCTCGCGTCAGCCAGCCGCCGACGTCCGCCGTGGGCGCGACGACGAGCGTCACTACCGGGGTCGAGACGGTGGCCCCGCCGGCCACGGTGCCCCCGACCACCGGAACGACGCCGGCGGCGGCTTCGACTTCGCCTGCCGACGCTGCTCCTGAGGCGGCGCCGGGCACGGCGTGGCCGGTGCAGCTCGACCGAGTCGGGAGCTCGGGTCAGGCCGTGGTCGTCACCGCATCGGATTACGGGGACACCTCCGCCGTCTTGTCTGCCTACGAGCGTTCTCCGGAGGGGTGGCGCCTGGTGCACGGGCCGTTCGACGCCTACGTCGGCTACAACGGCTTCGCCCCGCCGGAGGCCAAGTTCGAGGGCGACGGCCGGACCCCCTCGGGCGTGTACGGCTTCGACTTCTTCCTCGGCGTTGGCCGCGATCCCGGGGTGCGTTTCCCGTACCGGCAGGTGACCAGCGAGTCAATTGTGTGGGACGACGACCCCTCCAGCCCGCTGTACAACACGTGGGTCGACGAGAACGTCCAGGACGTGGGGGAGGACCCGGAGGAGATGTACCAACCCACGGCCTACGAGCACGCCGCCGTCATCGCCTACAACTCAGCCCGGACTCCCGGCCTCGGCAGCGCGATCTTCCTCCACGCATCGACGGGCGAGCCGACCGCGGGCTGCGTCTCCCTGCCCGTCGACCAGCTTCGGGAGGTCATGGTGTGGCTCGACCCGGCCCGCCAGCCCCGCATCATCCTCGGGGTGGAGGAGGCCTGACTCTTAGGCTCCGTTCTCGGCCCGGGCCTTGAGCCCGGCTGCGAACTGGTCGAAGGAGGGGCCCAGGTCGGGCATGGAACGCCAGATCAGGGGCAGGAGGGGGCCGGTGTACTCCTCCCGCATGAGGAACCGGGTGGTGCCTTGGCCCTCGGGAGAGAGGGTAAAGGTGCGCACCCCTTTGAACAGGCCCAGCGGCATCCCGCCCGTCCACGTCATCAGCTGACCGGGCGCGAAGTCGGTCACCGTCACCGGGGAGGCCCGCTTGGGATTGACCTTGGCGAACACCTTGATCTTCTCGCCTGGGGCGATCCGGCCCTCCACCCTCTCCACCCCCGAATCCCAGCGGGAGTAGCGGTCGGCGTCGGTCAGGATGGCCCATATGGTGTCGGGGCCGGCTTCGATCACGGCCGAGGCTTCATAGGACTTCATGGCACGCTCCTTCGCTTCGCCGGCACGCCGGACACCGGGCGTCTCCCAGCCTACGGTAACCATTCTGCTACCGTTGGGCTGTGACGCCGGAGCTGGCGGGGGACCCGTTCGGTGCCCTCGGCGACCCCAACCGCCGGGCCATCGTGGAGCTGCTCGGGTCCGGGGGGCGCTCGGTGCGGGAGATAGCGGACGCCCTGCCGATCAGCCGTCCTGCGGTCTCCCGGCACCTGCGCCTCCTGAAGGGCGCCGGATTGGTGGTCGAGGATCCCGTCGGCACCCGCCGGATCTACCGGTTGCACGACGAGGGTGTTGAGGCGGTGCGGCTCTACCTGGAGCAGGTGTGGGGTGAAGGGGCGGCCCGGTTCCGAATCCTGGCCGCCAACACCGAGCCCGAGTCGGAAAGCCGGTGATCGACCCGCTCCGGTTGGCGTTCGAGGTGGAATGCTCGGCGGAGCACGCCTTCGCCGTCTGGACGGCCAAGACGTCTCGCTGGTGGCCGGCGGGTCACTCGGTGAGCGGGGAGGCGGGTCTCGAAGTGGTGTTCGAACCGCGGGTGGGCGGGCGCATCTTCGAGCGCACTCCGGGCGGGGAGGAGTTCGAGTGGGGCGAGATCACGGACTGGGACCCGGCCCCGTCAGCTGAGTTACCTGTGGCATCTGAGGCGGGACCGGGCCGACGCCACCGACGTCATCATCCGCTTCGCCGATCTGGGTCAGGCCACCCGCGTCGAGATCGAGCATCGCGGTTGGGAACGCCTCGGGGCCGACGGGCCGCGGTGGCGGGAGGCGAACCAGGGCGGGTGGAGCGGGCTGGTACCCCATTTCGTGTCCGCCTGCGCCACACCTGAGATCCTGGCGGGATGAGCGACAGCCAAGAACCGGCCACGGCAGACTCCTGGGAGCACGTGCCCACCAACTCGCCGACCAACGTCCCCAACCCTCGCCGGACGTGGTCCGACGCCGAATGGGACCGGATCCGGCGGGGCCATGTCCCGCAGAGCCCCGACGACCCGTGGTTCGCCTTCGTGGAAGGGGACCGGCTGAGCATCCATCGCAGGGACACCGGCGCCGGCATCTACTCGGTGCGCTTCCGGCGCGAGCTGAGCGGGTGGCGGATCGTCTCGGCCGAGGTGGAGAGCGATCCCCAGATCCACCTGTCCGGGAACGCGGCCGAGGAGTCGCGCGCCCTGCAGACCCTGATCGAGAGCCTGCTCCTCGGCGCCTA
>JAIVIH010000064.1:2713-7161 GCA_020200615.1 Actinomycetota bacterium
ATCCAGGCGATCTCGAACTCGATCCCGTCGGGGTCCCGGCCGTAGAGACTCTTGGTGCTGCCGTGGTCACTGGCGCCGACCAGGGCCCCCCGCTGTGAGAGCAGGCCTGATAGCCGCTCCAGCTCGTCGAGGGTGTCGACTTCCCATGCCAGGTGATAGAGGCCGACGGTCCGCTGGCCGGCCTCGGAGGGCCCGGCGCCTTCGCCGACCGAGAAGAGCCCGAGGTCGTGATCGTTGGTCGAGCCCGGCGCCTGGAGGAACACGGCGCCGTTCCACCCCGCGGGGCCGATGGGGAGGCGCTTGAAGCTGAGAACGTCGCTGTAGAACGCAGCGCTCTGTTGGGCATCCCGGACGTAGAGCACGGCGTGATTCAGTCGGGTGATCGCCATGGGAGGTCTCCTCTCCTCATCAGGCGAGAACAGGCGCGCACGGTGAAGAATTCCGGACCGGTCGGTCAGGCCCCGGGCCCGAGCCCGCGCTCGGCCCGTATCCAGGCGGTGAGCCTCACCAGGGCGAGGAAGCCCATGCGCTCGTACACGGGGCGGCCAGGGTCGCTGGCGATGAGCACCGCCGGAAGGCGGGGCTCCGCTCGCACGGCCGCCCACGTGACGGCCGCGCCGTAACCCCGGCCGCGGAATTCCTCCAGTGTCGCGACCCAGTCCACGGTCACGACATCGGGACCGATGTGGGCCGCGGCGGCGGCCACCGGACGGCCATCGACGGAGCCGATCCAGCAGCGGAAGGCGCCGTCCTCCAGGACTCGCCCGTCCAGAAGGCATCCGGGCGTGGCAGGACGCACGTCATCCATCGGGAACCCCTCGACGAGCACGCTCTCGAAGGCGGAGAGGAGCTCGTCGTCGGTCACCTCTTGGATGCGCAGGCCGGCGGACGGAGGCGGGGGCTCGCCGCCAGGAGGGCGGAACATGACCGGCGGATGGCCCGTCAGCTCCCAACCCGGGCGTGTGGCCACGCCCGTCGGCCAAGGGCTGAAGAGCAGGACGCCACCGCCGGGGCGTGAGCCGAAGAAGGTCTCGACTTCGCGGAGGACGGTGTCGAACGGCTCGCCTACAGGTGGTCGGAGCAGGAAGGCGTTGTTGAAGAAGAAGGTGGGGGAGCCGGTGTCGGCGAGGGAGAGCCGCTCGTCAAGTCGAACCCGCCCGCCCCGGGTGTGGGCGACGTGGGCGAAGGACTGCGCGAGGGCGAGCACCGAAGTCCGCAACAGCGTGTCGCGAGAGGGGGTCGTCGGGCCCCAGCCGTCCTCGAGGTGCTCGTCCACGGCTGGTCAGTCTCCGGCGACGGCCTCTTCGAGCACCCGCTCGGTCTTGGTGACCATGGCGTCGGCTGAGAAGTGGTCGGCCACGCGCTCTCGGCAGGCCTCCGGTGACAGGTCGTCCAGGCGACTCAGGGCCTCGACCATGTCATCGGTGTCGGCGACCAGGATCCCCGTGCTCCCGTCGACGATGATCTCGGGCGCCGCGCCCAGGGCGGTGGCCAGGACGGGTGTCCCGCAGGCCATGGACTCGATCATCACCAGCCCGAAGGGCTCCGGCCACTGGATGGGAAAGAGGGTGGCCCGGGCCCGGCTCAGGACGTCGACCTTCTCGTCGTGGCCCACGTTGAAGAGGACCTCCTCGTCGCCGCGCAGGCGTGGCTTCACCTCCTTCTCCCAGTACTCCATCTCGGCCGGTTCCGACCGCTTCATCATCAGCACCAGGCGCTTTCCCGCTTCCTTGGCGATCTCGACGGCGCGCCCCGGGCCCTTCTCGGGACTGCAGCGGCCGAGCCAGACGAGGAAGTCCTCCTTCTCCTTCTGCCATGGATAGATGTCCAGGTCGATCCCGTTGTGGACCACGCCGGCGTATGCAAGGTCGGGGTTCTCGGCTTTCTGCGCCTCGCTGATGGCGATGAGACGGATGGGAGGGCTCACGGCGGCGTAGAAGCGGCGGCTCGACTCCGTCCATGGTCCGTGCAGCGTGTGCACCACCGGTGGCTTGCCGTTGCGGGCCGCACCCAGGGCCGTGCCCACCCCCGAGTGGTCGTGGATGACGTCGAACTCGTCGATGGCCAGGTAGGCGGGCAGGGCGTGGGCCACCTCGGTACCGACGTCGGTCCCCATCTCGGCCAGGTCCGCCCCTTCCGGTACGGGGGAGATGATCCGTGCGCTGCTCTCGGAACCGATGGCGGCGTAGAGGGTGACCTCGTGGCCCCGCTCCACCAAACCATTGGCCAGGAGGCTGACTACGAGCTCGATGCCTCCATAGCCGGGCGGGGGGACGGGGACCCAAACGGGGGCAATCTCAGCGATGCGCACTGCGAGGTGCTCCTTTCGAGCGACGATGAGGGCGATGAGTTCCGTGTAGCGGTTGGGCGAAGGGCGCGGCGAACGGCGTCGGTCCGCGTCCCGCCCACTTTCTGTACCCATACCGACGCTGGGAGACGCTAGAAAGGCCTCTGGTCGCGGGTGCGGTGGGAGCGAAGGAGGAACCGTGGCAGAGCAGTCCGGAGGAGACCAGCCGGTGGTCGAACCCCCCACCCACTACGAGCTCCGGGTGCCGTCCGAGCTCGAAGGTGGCGTCTACTCCAATTTCCTCGGGGTCTGGCACACGGCCCACGAGTTCACGCTCGACTTCGCCGCCACCATGCCGGCCGAGCCCATGGAGACCCCCGACGGCCCGGCCCTGAGGGTCCCCTGCCGCGTCACCGCCCGGATCAAAGTGCCGCCCACCCTTGTTTTCGAGATCCTGAAGGCCCTCAACACCAACATGACCGGCTATGAGGAGCGCTTCGGGGAGATCCGCCGCCCCGGAGAGGACGAGGTGCCGGACGACCTCTGACGGGCCGCGTCTGGGTGGAATCAGGGCCGCCCGCAGAGGGGGGCGGTCGTCCACTGGGACCAGCCGCTCCGAGCCTGTAGTCGCACCGCAGCCTCGTCCTGGACGTGCGGAGGGGCGTCGCTGGCCGTTCCCGTGTAGCCCAGGGACTGCCAGGTGCTGTCCAGGAACTGGTACGCCCCGCCGCCGGGCGTCGCGTAGTTGTTGCCCGACTCGAGCTGGCGGATGCAGTCCCAGGTGTCTCCTGTAGCCGCGGGGATGGGTTCGGGTGCCGGCTCGGGGTCGGGGTCGGCAACCGCTCCAGCGGGCGCAGGGTCCTCGGGATCTGCCGGCGCGGGCCTGGCTGCGGCCAGACGGGCGGCGGCGAGGCTGGCCTCCTCCAGGTCCCGGCGCGCTTGTTCGGCTTCGACCAAGTCGGCCACCTCACCGTTCACCCGCTGAAGAGTCGCCTGCTGATCCTTGACGACCCGATCGAGCTCGGCCCTCTCCCCCTCGATGATCTGGGCCTTGGCGCGGGCGGTCTGGCGGGCCGCTTGCAGGCGGGCGCGCATGTCCTGCAGGTCCTCGCGGGTGGCCCGAAGCAGGCCAATGGCCCGGCGGTCCTGGCCGGTCATGACCCGCAGGTAGGCGCGACGGGCGACCTGGTCGCCGGCGTCGGTCCGCACCAGGTACTGGAGGAGGGAGATCGAACCGCCGACCACGTAGGCGTCCTGGGCCTGGAGCACCAAGCGCGCCTTGGCTTCGTGGTGGCGCCGATCGGTGGCGGCCAGCTCGGCCTCGGCATGAGCCACGTTGGCCTCGGCCCGCGCCAGCTCGTCGACGGCGCGCCGGTGCTCAGCGTCGGTGCTGACAATGCGCTGGGCCTGTGCCTCCAGCTGGTCGGCGATGACTGCCGCTTCGGATCGCTTGTCGTCGACCTGACCGGCGATCGCTTGCGTGGTGCCCGCCGCCAGCGCGAGCAGTCCCAGGACTGCGACCACACCGATGCGATTTCGGGGCACTACGGTCATCAACCTCCAGCGGGCTAGGGCGGCGATGATCCCCGGGGCGCGGTTGCGTAGTGGGTGACCGCAGGGACGGCGAAACCCTAGTCAGAGAGCCGGCCGCAGGCCAGTCCAGGGCTCCGGGCCGGTTGTGGCAGGGTGTGACCGATGGACGATTCCGTGCTTGCCGCGCACAGGCAGGCGGTGGTCGAGCTCCTCCGGCAGAGGGGGTATGTCCGGCGGGAGGAGGCCTTCCGGCTGTCGTCGGGGGAGTGGAGCCACGACTACGTCGACGGCAAGCGGGCCCTCGCTGCGGGGGCCGACCTGCGGGTCGCGGCGGAGGCCATCGTGGCCCTGGCGGTTGCCGCGGAGGCGCCGTTCGACGTCGTCGGAGGTCTCACCATGGGCGCCGACCCCCTGGCCCACGCCGTAGCCCTCGTCTCCGGTGCGTCGTGGTTCTCGGTACGGAAACAGGCGAAGGAGCATGGGAGGCAGCAGCTGGTGGAGGGAGCGGCCCTCGGTCCGGGCAGCCGGGCGCTGGTCCTGGAGGACGTCATCACCACCGGTGCGTCGATCCTCCAGGCCATCGACGCGGCCCAGGCTGCGGGTGCGTCGGTGGTTCTGGCCACCACCC
>JAIVIH010000260.1 GCA_020200615.1 Actinomycetota bacterium
GTGCTCGTGGAGGCCCGCCTCTACGACTTGGAGGCGGGGGCCGCCTCCGACGTGGCCGCCGCCGACCTCGCCTTCGGCTACCGACGCTCGGCGGTCACGCCCGACCACGTGGTGGTGGAGGCCGCCTTCGGGCTGCAGCCCGGCGACCGGGCCTCCTCCGAGGCCCAGGTGGCGGAGATCGTGCGCTGGCGGCGGGAGCACCAACCCGGGGGAGCGAACGCCGGATCGGTGTTCACCAACCCCCCCGAGGGCGCCGCCGGCCGGCTGATCGAGGCCGCCGGCCTCAAGGGGTTCCGCCAGGGTTCGGCCTTCGTCTCGCCCAAGCACGCCAACTTCATCCAGGTCGACGAGGGCGGTTCCGCCGACGATGTACGAACGCTCATGGTGGTCGTCCGACAGCAGGTCCTGCAAGCCACCGGAGTTCGGCTGGACACCGAGATCCGCCTCATCGGCTTTGCGCCGATCGACCCTGACCAGCCCCTATCCTCAAGCCTCAACCTGTAGTGGAGACACCATGAACCGTGTGATTCAGCCTTCCGTGCCGGGTGCCGCCCAACCCCGGCCGATTTCCATGGACCCCCGCATCCGCCGGCGCCGGATCGAGGTCCGCCGCCACGAGGGGCGGCGGCGGTTCCGGATCCTGGCGCTGGTGACGGTTATGGTCCTGCTCAGCGGGGCCGGCTGGCTGGCCGTGCGCTCGCCCGCCCTCGACGTCGACGCCGTCGAGGTGGAGGGTGCCACCCGTACCCCGGCCGAGGTGATCCGTCGCACGGCGGGATTGCCGGCCGGCGCACCCATGATCGACATCGACGAAGGTCGGGCGGCCATGCTGTTGAAAGCCCTTCCGTGGGTGGAAGAGGCCAGGGTGGAGCGCCGCTGGCCGGGAACGGTGGAGATCCAGGTCACGGAGCGCAGTCCCCGGGCGGTAAGGGCGCTCTAGGCCGGAGGGTGGGAGCTGCTAGACCGCAGCGGCCGGGTTCTGGACGTCGTCCCTGACCGGCCCGCGGGCCTGCTCCGGATCGTGGGGGGTGCCCCCTCGGCCGGCCCCGGGAGCGCGGTCGCCGGAAGTGATGGCGCTCTTGCCGTTGTGGCTGCTCTGT
>JAIVIH010000312.1 GCA_020200615.1 Actinomycetota bacterium
TTCGAGGGCCGTTCGACGCTGCGGTCGTGGCTGTACCGCATCGCCACCAACGTCTGCCTCGACATGCTGCAAGGCCCTCAGCGCCGAGCCCGACCGATGGACCTCAGCCCGTCGTCAACGGCCGACTCCTTCCTGAGCCCCGGCCTGCCGGAGAACACGTGGGTCCACCCCGTGCGCGACTCCGACGTGCTCCCGGCCGACGGCGACCCGGCTGAGCTGGCTGCCGCCCGCGACACGATCCGCTTGGCCTTCGTGGCCGCCCTGCAGCATCTGCCGCCGCGCCAGCGGGCCGTCCTCATCCTGCGAGAGGTACTTCGCTGGCAAGCCAGCGAGGTGGCGGAGCTGCTCGACACGACCGTCGTGTCCGTCAACAGCGCCCTCCAGCGGGCCCGCGCCACGCTCCGCGCCACCGACGTCGAGGGCTTCTCAGCTCAGATCGACGCCGATCAGCAGGAGCTCCTGGCCCGCTACGTGGACGCCTTCGAGCGGTACGACATCACGGCGCTGGTGGCGCTCATCCACGAGGACGCCACCTTCTCGATGCCGCCCTACCCCCTGTGGCTACGCGGACCCCACGAGGTCAGCCGGTGGCTGCTGGGCCAGGGCGCCGGGTGCCGCGGCTCCCGCCTCCTGGCGACCGCCGCCAACGGATGTGCGGCGTTCGGGAGCTATCGGGTGGCCGGCCCCGGTGTCCATGAGCCCTTTGCCCTCCAGGTGATCGAGGTCTCACGCGGGCGCATCTCGGGGTGGCACAACTTCCTGTACCCCGAGCTCTTCACTGCCTTCGGTCTCCCCGCCCGCCTCGAGGCTTAGGCCGGGCGCGCCCGGGATCACATCGGCCAGTCCGACCAGCTCGAGCAGCCCGCACAGCTCCTCGCTGGCATCTCGTAACCGGATGGAGCAGCCGCAGCGCACGGCCGCCAGCTGAAGCCGGGCCAGGGCGTCGACGACGCAGAGGTCGGGACGAGCCAGCCCGGCGATCGGGAACGTCGCCACCACGACGTCGCCGTCGAAGACCTGGACGACTGCCTCCGCCCTCTCGCCAGCTGACACCTCCGGACTCCCTCCGCATCTGTCCGTAGAGGAGGACGGTGGAGTAGCCCGGAAGTCACCGGTGAACGGGTGAGCTCAGTGGTAGGGGTTGTCGGGCAGGGCGAGAGACAGGTACTTGTCGTCGAGGAAGATCATCAACTGACGGTCCACGAACTCGCTCAGAGCCTGCTCCGCCCAGCCCGGCTCGGTGTCGAAGTGGGGAAGGATCTCCTCCATCCCCTTGGCGTCCGCGCACAGCTCGTAGAGAGCGGCCCGATCGTCGTCGAACCGGTAGCGTCTGGGTGCTCCGTTGCGCTGATCGTGAATCGTGACCGAGTCCCAGGTCTTCACGTAGCGCAGGGACGGTCGAGGTAAGCGCTTCCACTGCCGCTTCCAGTCCGCCACCAGCTTGAGGCACTCGAGGTACCCGTCCTCCGGGAGCGCTTCCGTGATCTCGTGCTCGAAGAAGTACGAGACCCGCTCGAGGTCGTACTCGGGGGGAAAGATGTTCCGGTAACAGGCTGCCGGCCGGAGAGTGGCGATCGAGTGCTCGTCCGGCCGCTCGAACATGGGTGACCCCCGGTCGGGACGGGCCTGACACATGGCGTAGGGCGGCTGCAGGTGGGTGATCAGTCGGATGACCTCGGCCTGCTGGCGGTAGTCGTCGGCCGTTTCGCCCGGGAAGCCGTAGAGGATGTTGTACAGGTTGTCGATGCCGTAGTAGCTGGTCCACTTGAGGAGTTCCACGTTCTTGATCCCGGTCGTGAACTTCTTCATGAGGGTCAGCACGTTGGTGCTGAAGCTCTCGACCCCCGGCTGAACCGACACCAGTCCGCCTTGGCGCAGCGCTCCAAGCTGGGTGCGGCCCAGCGTCGGCCGGATCTCGTAATGGATGCGGAGGTCGCTGTGGGCCTCAGCCAGGCGTCCGAACAGCCTGGTGATGTAGGCCGGCGCCAGGATGTTGTCGATGGCGTTGAACCAGCGGGTTCCGTACCTCCTGGACAGCACCTTCAACATGTCCAGTACCTGATCGGGGTGCTTGCGCCGGTAGTCCATGCCCGCCCGGTTCAGCCCGCAGAACGTGCAGTGGTGCTTCATGCCGTACCAGCACCCGCGCGCCGTCTCGATCGGCAGCATGACCGGGTCCCTGTGGTCGTCGTCATACCCGGTCTCTACGCGGGTGTGGAAGTACTCGTCGAAGTCGGGAACGGGAGTCTGGTTGAGATCCTCCAGGTTGGGAGCCCGGCCTGCGTAGGCGATGCTTCCGCCATCCCGCCACATCACGCCCGGGAGGGCTCGCATGGACTGGCCGCCACGCACCCGCCGGACGACCTCAGGCAGGGTCTCGTCGGCGTCGCCACAGTGCACGTAGTCGACCTCGGGGTTGCGCCGCAGGATCTCCGAGGCGATGTCGTCCTCGAACGTGGCCCCACCGAAGATGATCGGAAGCTGGGGGTGGGCGCGCTTGATGGCCTTGGCCAGGGCCAGGGAGGCCACCATCTGCTGGAACACGACCGTAAACCCGACCAGCCCGTACGCGGCCCAGTCGATCTCCCGGACCGCCCAATCGACAAAGGCGGGGGCGTGATGGTCTCGGACCCGTCGAATGTCTTCCAGCGTGCAGCCCGCGGCCCGGCAGATCTGCTCGAAACTCGACGCGTAGCGATCGAGGTAGGGCGCGTCGTCGGCGAAGTCGCCGAAGGCCGCTTTCACCCAGATCCACTCTCCGGCCATGCAGGGGAAGACGGTGGCCAGCACGTCGTTGATCTCCCAGCCGGTCTGCCGGCCGAAGTGGACGAACAGCGAGAGAGGGTCCACCTCGATCCCGGCCCGCTCCAAGGTCGGTTGGAGGAGGGCGAGCTGGAACGAGGGCACGTAGGCCGCCATCGTCGGCATGCTGACCAAGGCGACCGGCTTGTCCGCCATGCTTTCAGCCCTCCTTGATCGCGGCGCGCATTGAGAGCACGGCCGACAGCCCGTGATGGACGTGGTCGATGCGCACCTGACTGGTGGTGCGCGAAGTGCGGAGGCCCCCGATCGCCCACGACGGGTTGGGCAGGACCACGGTGTCGCGCCGCTGGTACACGAGCTCGTCGAGGAACAGCACGGCTCGCTCACAGGCCGACCGGTAGCGCTGCTGGCGTCGGCGGTCGCCCTCCCGCTGGGCTGCGGCCCAGACCTCGGCCAGCCCTTCGAGGTACACGGCGGTGGTCGCGCCGGGCGCGTCGGGCTGGTGGTCGTTGAGAATTCCCCCGGTCTTCTGTGACTGGAAGGGCAGGGCCCAGTCGGCCACTTCGTAGGCGAAGGAGGTGAGAGCTGGGTCTTCGCCCACCCGCCCCCAAGCGGTGAAAGCCAGCATGAGCCAGGTAGCCGCACCCCACTGGTGGCCCTGGCGGAAACGCATGCGGTAGTAGCGGAGGGCTCGGGCCAGCACCTCGGGGCGGACTTCGCAGACCCCACGCTCTGCCGCCCAGGCCAGGGCGAGCAGCACGTGGCCCGGCGCGTAGTCCTGGTAGGCGGGGTCGGCCGCAGCGGGGTCGCGGTGCGTGGCGAGGCGACCGTGGTGGTCGACCTGCCCCCACAGCTGGGAGGCGATCTGGGCGCTCGTCGCGTCACGCTTACCGAGCTCGAGCCGGGCCAGCAGCAGGAAGGCCAGCTCGGAGACGGTCGGGGGGTGGTCGTCGAGCCGGATCCACCCGTCCCTCTGGCGGGCCCGGTCGAGGCGACGCACGTCGTCGCCGGCCTCCCTCCGAAGCCCGGCCCTGGCCTTCACCCATGCCCCGTAGGCCAGGCGGGCGGGAACCAGGCCGGTACGCAGGCGGTCGGCGAACACCTCGTAGCGCGCCACCGGATCGCCGCGGACCACGTGGTGGCGCCGCGTGTAGCCGACGAACAGCCGCCGCAACCGCTCCAGCTCGGCCTCGACCGCGGGCGCCGCCGCCCCCTCGGGAAGGGCATTCCTCAGCCGGCGGACGCCCTGCCCGGAGGCGAGCCAGGTCGTGCAGTCGTAGCGGGTCCAGTAGTAAGGCGGGCGGGTGATGCCCGCCTTGTCGATCACCTCGTAGGCGTACTCGAGGGGCGTGAGGTTGTTCATGACCGCCACGAAGGGCAGCAGCAACCCCTTCCGGTCCCCCTGACTGACCTCCAGCACCTGCTCGGCGGCGCGGGTGGGACCGATCGCCCAGTCGGGCGGCGCCGCCCCCATCTCGTGGCGGTTGGAGAGCAGGGAGACGCTCACCGCGATCTCGTCTCCCTCCTGCGCCGGCGTGAAGCGGGTGTCGCGCGCGGCGGCGACGGCGTAGGAGCGCAGCGCCCCGTCCACGCCGCCCGCTGGTCCACCCACGCAGCCGCACAGGCGCCCATTGGCGTACACGGTGACAAAGGCCAGGTCCAGCGGGTGAGGCGGCGGCCAGAGCCTGCTCGCGCCGGGCGCGACCGGGGGTCCCGCGCAGCTCGGCGAGCACCCACCTGCGCGCCTGGCTCGCCAGGGGGGCCACGTGGGCGGGGTCCGCCGTCCATGGCGGGCCGGACGAGAGGGGCGTGCCCGTGGGCTGCCAGGTCGCCCCTGGCTCGACCACCTTCTCGACGTCATGCCGGAACAGCGTGTACGGCTCGAGGGGGTGGAGGCGGGCGTTGCGGCGCCACGCGTGGAAGAACTGCTCCCACTCGTTGGCGATGCCGGGCATCCTCGGCAGAGCCCCGCCCATCCACGGAGGGCGCTCGCGGCTGCGGACGACGATTCCGTACCGGTCGTTGTCGAGCTCCCCCACCGTGCAATCCTCGAGTGCCGAGAAGAAGGTCACGGCCACCGCGCATTCCCCGAGGGTGCGCGCCGGGTCGGTCTGAGTGCGGGCCAGCTCCCCCGCCGCTCGCACGGAGGCCAGCACGACGTCCTCCGCCACCGTGGAGCGCTCCTCGTCGGGGAAGTGCCAGAAACCGCTGCGGGCCGGACGATCGTGCACGTCCGTCCGTCCCCGCAGGCTCACCCAGCACCCGCCGGCACCGTCGTAAGGGCGGTCGAGGGCGGCGGGGGCCCGCAGCACCTGGGTGGTGGCCAGGTACTCGGTGATGACGTCCCGGGCGAGCTCGGCCGGATGCAACCCCTCCCGCGCTCGCCGAGAAGACGGCGTCCGTTCGCCGAAGTCCTTCGTGGGATTTGCGGGGTATGGAGGCTCACCCTCCATGTGGCGCAGGAAGTCCTCGTAGATGTCGAAGACGGCCTCCATCCGGTAGCCGCGCTGGATCATCTTCGTCGTTCCCCGCCCGTAGTCGAAGCGCACGAGGCACACGCCCCCCTCGACGTGGAAACCCGCCTGCTCCAGACGGGCGGTGCACTCCTCCATCGTCTGGCCGGAGCTGACCGAGTCGTCAACCACCACCACCGGCTCCGACGGGTCGAGGACGCCTTCGATGAGCTTCAGTGATCCGTGGACCTTGCGCTCCTTTCGCACCAGGACACCCATGTACCGGCCCCCGCCGCGCAGGAT
>JAIVIH010000065.1 GCA_020200615.1 Actinomycetota bacterium
CCTCGTCCGAGTCCGCTCCCGCCCGGGTGTCGGCGAGGACCAGCGCCCTCAGTCGCGGCCGGTGGCGGCGGGCGAAGGCGAAGGCCACGTACCCGCCCAGCGACAGGCCCCCGAGCGCCACTTCGGGGACGTCCAGCTCGTCGAGGAGGCCGGCGATGACGTCGGCCATGCCGTCGATCGACACAGCGGAATCTTCGGGAAACGGCGCGGACTTACCGAAGCCTGGAAGGTCCGGGGCGATCACCCGCCAACGGTCGGAGAGGTCGGCCACCTGAGGCTCCCACATCGCCGCGTTGAGAGGGAAGGCATGGAGGAGGACGAGGGGGGGATCGCCCGAACCGGCCTCGAGATAGTGCAGCGGGGCGCCGCCGACGGTTGCGAGAGGCATGGTGGCCGACACGCTAGTGGTCGGCCCCTACGCTGAGTCCGTGCGTGCCGGAGTGGTCGTGCTGGTGGGACTGCCCGGTGCGGGCAAGAGCCAGCTGGCGGCGGCGCTGGCGCCGCGCCTGCCCGACGCCCGGGTCATCGACAAGGACCAGGTCCGCCACGCCCTGTTCGCCCCGTGCGACTACACCGCAGCCGAGCGGGACGTCACCTTCTCGGCCATGATGGACGCCGCCCGCTACCACCTTGGTCGGGGCCGGATCGTCCTGTTCGACGGGCTGACGTTCTCGCGGCGCAGCGAGGTGGACGCGGCCGAGGGCGTGGCCGCCGAGAGCAGGGCCTTCTCCGCCGTCGTGGTGTGCGACGTGCCCGTTTCCATCGCCATCGAGCGGTGTGAGCGGGACGCGGCCGCCGGCACCCATCCCGCGGCCAACCGCGACGGCGACCTGGTTCGACGGGTGGCGGCAGAGATGGAGGAGCCTCCCGGTGCCTACCTCACCGTCTCCATGGTGGGTGACCTGGAGCCCGTGGTCGCCGACGTCCTCGCCTACGTGGAGGAGTGCGCCGGGTAGCGGGCGGTGTCAAGCGTTGTCGAAGGCGGGTGGAAAGGCGATCTGACCGCGCTGGTTGACCGCGTAGTTGGTCAGGAGCTTCACCATGAACACCTCGTCGGGCACGCCGGGGGGCGGCGCTTCGATGCCGTGGGGCCGGGCCGGCTCGAACCCGAAGCGGGTGTAGTAGCGAGGAGGCCCGAGGACGACGACGAGGGGCTCGCCCATGGCGTCCGCCTGCTGCAGTAGGGCCTCCACCAGAGCCACGCCCACGCCCTCGCCCTGGCAGTCGGGCCGGATTCCCAGGGGAGCGAGGGCCAGCACGGCCCAGGACCTGGACCCGGCGAGCTCGACGTAGCTCGCCAGGACGTACCCCACGATCTGGCCCGCGTCCTCCGCCACCAGGGCCAGCTCGGGCACGTAGTGATCCGAAGCCCGGACCCCCTCCACCAGGTCCGCTTCGTTCACCCGGCCGAAGGCGAGCTTGAGGACGTGGCGGATGTCGTCGAAGTCCTCGGGGCGCTCCGGCCGGATGGTCACGGCCACGGTCGAATCGCTATCCGGCCGCGGCACGCCACGCCTCCCGTAGCTTCATCTTCGGCCCCGGCCTGCGGATCCCTCCGGCGTAGACCCGAGCCGCCACCCGCACCGTCAGGTACGTGCTCACGAGGGTCAGGGCCACCGAGAGAGGCACCTCCCACAGGGCCACGTGCCCGACGGCGGCCCGGGGGAGCATCGTCATGGGGGCCATGGGGGGGATGAACGACACCACCCGGGCGAGGGTGCCGTCCGGCTCCTGGACGCTGGCCACGGCCACGAAGTACGTCATGGCGATGAGGATGGTGATGGGAGCGGTGGCGTTCCCCACGTCCTCCGGACGGCTGGCGGCCGCGCCCGCGGCGGCGAAGATGCAGCTGTAGAGGCCGTAGCCGAGCATCGCCCACAGGAAGACGGCGGCCATGGTCAGGGGGGTCCCGGAAGGGATGTCGAGAGAGCCCAGCCCCCAGGCGACGAGGCCGGTGGGGACAGCGATGGCCAGCAGCTGCACGACGGCCACGATCCCGATCCCCAGGACCTTGCCCGCCAGCAGCTGGCTCGGCCGCAGGGCGCCCAGGAGCACCTCGGACACCCTCGAAGACTTCTCCTCCAGCACGCCGTTGGCCACGGTGAAGCCGTAGGTCAGGAGCAGGAGGTAGATCACGAGGACGCCGGAGAAGGCCAGCGGGCGGTTGGACTCGCGCGCCGGGGGAGCGGGGTCGACCCGGTCGACGCGCAGCTCCTCCGGTTGCAGCAGCGCGGTCGCTTCGGCCGGGTTCAGGCCGGCCGAGGCCAGCCGGCCCGAAAGCCGCACCTCGAAGACCGCAGTATTGAGGAGGAAGACCAGCCGCTCGGGCGCTTCGTTCCGGACGAGGAGGCGGGTGCCGTCGACCACGGCCAGGGTCACCACCTCGGCTTTCACGGCCGTGGCCGCCGCCGCCGCATCGGGAAACCGCTGCGTGCGGACGCCGACGTCCAGGGTGGGGGCTAGCCGGTCGATGGCCCGCTCGAGCTCGGGCGTCTCCGGGCCGACGAGCCCGATGCTGTACACGGGTTCGTCGTCCCCGACGAGCTGGGGGATGACCACAGCGGCGAGGGCCACCAGCAGGTAGATGACGGTGCTGATGAGGAAGGACTTGGCCCGGAGCCGCTCGCTGATCTCCCGCCGGCAGACCAGCCCGATCGTGCTGTTCACTGATCCGCCACCCTCCGGTGCCGGCCCAGCGGTCGTTGCTGGGAGCGGCCTCCCGGGCCGCTCATTGATTGACGGCCTCGCGGAAGAGGCGGGACAGCGGGGGAAGCTCGAGGCCGAAGTCGACGACGCGGCCCGAGGCGGCCGCCCGTTGGAGCAGGGCCAGGGCGTCCACACCCGGCTCCAGCGACAGTCGGGTGCCGTCGCCGTCGGCGTGCTCGATGGTGACGCCCGGGACACCGGCCGCCCAGGCGCCGTCCACTCCCTCGACCAGCACACGGAGGAAGCGACGGCCGCTCGACCGCTTGAGGTCCCGGACGACGCCCGAGAGCACGAGACGGCCACGGTGGATGATGGCCACCGAATCACAGATGTCCTCGACCAGATCGAGCTGGTGGCTCGAGAAGACGACCGTCACCCCCGCCGCGGCGCGCTCGGCCAGGACCTCGCTCAAGGCGTCGACGGCCACCGGGTCGAGCCCGGAGAAGGGCTCGTCGAGCACGAGCAGGTCGGGATCGTGGACCAGGGCCGCTGCCAGCTGGACCCGCTGCTGGTTCCCCAGGGACAGGGCCTCGGCCCGGTCCTTCGACCGCTCCGCCACCCCCAGGCGTTCGAGCCACCGGTCCCCGGCGGTGGCGGCCTCGGCGGCACTGAGCCCATGCAGCCGTCCGAAGTAGATCAGCTGGTCGCGAACCCGCATCTTGGGATACAGGCCGCGCTCCTCTGGGAGATACCCGAACCGGATCCGGTCGGCCTGGGTGAGAGGCTGCCCCTTCCACCGGACCTCGCCGCTGTCGGCACGGAGCAGACCGAAAACCAGCTTCATGGCCGTGGACTTGCCGGCCCCGTTGGGACCGAGCAGCCCGAAGAGGCGCCCGGGGGGCACCTCCAGCGACAGGTGGTCGAGGGCGACCACTTCGCCGTAGCGCTTGGTCAACTCCGAGAACTCCAGCACGTCGCCAGGGTAGAGGGACCGCGGTCACCCGCTGGCGAGGGGCGGTCGCCACTGGTCCCCGGTAGCGTCGATGTCCGGATGGAGCGTCGACGGGGGGCGGTGGTTTCGCCCAAGGACGAGGACCAGCGGTGGACGCTGGCCGCGGTGGGGGTCATCGCCGTGCTGGCTGTCGCCGACCTGCTTCTCGGGCCGGACGTGCAGTTCGCCGGCTCCCTTGTCATCGCCCCGTTCCTGGCCGGGGCCATGTTGACGCCGCGAACGACGGTCCTCGTCGCCGCCCTTGGATTCGTCACCGGCGCCCTTCTGGGTGCGTTCAACGACTCCGGGGCGTTCGAGAACAGCGTGCGAGGGCTGGTGTTGCTCGCCGGCGGCGGTCTGGCGGTTTGGCTCGCGGCCCGCAGGGGGCGGCGGGAACGGGAGCTGGCCGACGTGACGCGGGTGGCCGAGGTGGCCCAGCGGGCCGTGCTCACCGCCGTCCCCGCCCGGGTCGGGGAGCTGGCCTTCGCCTCCCGCTACATGTCGGCCAGCCCCGTGGCCCTCATCGGCGGCGACTTCTACGAGGTGGTCGACTGCGAGATCGGCTCCGTGAGGGCCGTGGTGGGGGATGTGCGCGGCAAGGGCCTCGACGCCGTCCGCCTGGCCGCCGTGGTCCTCGGCTCGTTCCGGGAGGCGGCGCAGTCGCTGGACCGGCTGGAGGACGTCGCTCAAGGCGTCGACGGCCACCGGGTCGAGCCCGGAGAAGGGCTCGTCGAGCACGAGCAGGTCGGGATCGTGGACCAGGGCCGCTGCCAGCTGGACCCGCT
>JAIVIH010000510.1 GCA_020200615.1 Actinomycetota bacterium
GGACATCTCGATATCGAAGGCGCGGTTCACCCTGCGCTCCAACTTGTCGTGGTGACCCGCCTCACCCCAAATGGTGCAGAGCCGCCGGCCAGGGTGCACGAATTGACCGACCTGCACCTCCACCCGCGCCACCCCGCTAGGCGGAAGCAACTCGAGGAGCTGCTGAGCAGAGATCTGCGCGATCCATCCGGTGGTGAGTGCCCGGGCCCTCCACTCCGGCTCCGTAGAGGCCAGCGTGGGCGCCCCGTCCCCCGCGCCACCCTGTCCACGTTCGGGCAGTTGGCTGGCGACAACGCCGAGTGTCTCATCGGCCACGCCGCGAATGAGCTGGCTCGACTGAAGTCGATGGGCGGTCCGGCTGACGAAGCCGACGATGGCGGCGACGGCGGCCACGGTCAGGAGAAGGGCGAGAGCCGTCGAGAGCGCAGGGACCACATCGGGGCCACCGTCCACGGAACGAACCGCCCGCAGCACGACCAGGCTGTAGGTGAACGTCCCCACCATGAAGCCGATGGAGACCTGCGCACTCCTATCCCGCAGGAACCCCCGGACGACTCGGGGCGAGAACTGGCTGGACGCAAGCTGGACGCTGAGCCCTGTCAGCGCGAAGACGATTCCGGAGACCGTGATGATCGCTGCAGCCACCGTCCCCAGCAGCTCCCTGGCACTTTCGACCGTGAAGCGCAGCAGCGACGGCGCTGGCTCCAGGAGCACCCGCTGGTCGATCTCCAGCATCCCGGCCGCCAAGGCAAGGGCGAGGACGACACCGAGCAGGGGAACGAAAAACAGACTGTTACGAACGGCCTCGGAAGCGGCTCGGATCTGAACGATCACGAGGCTCGTTCTCGGTCGGGTCCCAAGAGCGGCCGGGCGGCAACACTGCGGTGTACCACGCTCAGGACGGGGACGAGCGTTCCGGGCGGGGCGTCGGTGACGCCTGACCGTTGGCCACACTGCCGCCCGGCGTGACCTCGCCTCCACGAAGTGCGGCCGCCAGGCTGGATGTCGCCTGAAGGGCGATGACCTGGGACGGCATCTCGATGCCATGGGCATCGAACGCGGTCTTGACCGCCTCGATGGCCCGGTCCAGCGT
>JAIVIH010000313.1 GCA_020200615.1 Actinomycetota bacterium
CCCGCCAACCCACCTTGCGGTTGGGAAGGACCTTGGCCGTCCACAGCCACAGGGCGGTGTTGATGGCGGCGGCGAGGAGGATGCCCACGGGCGACAGCAGGTCCGGCAACCACCGGAGGACGGTCGTCAGGACAGAACCCGCCAGCAGGAGGAGACCCGCACCCGCCAGCCAGGCCACCCCGACGGCCTTGTCCTTGACCCCGCGCTCCTCCACCTGCCACACCTGGTTGAAGGCGAACTGCAGGGCGTTGACCAGCCCCAATCCCGACCACAGCAGGCCGGCCAGCCCTACGACCGAGGCCGCCCTGCGGCTCTCCTCGGCGGTGGAGACGGCGTCGGTGACGGCCTGAGCCGCATCACCGTCCAGGCCCAGGCTGCGGATGATGCTCTGGGCCACGTCTCCCGTGTCCGATGCGGAGAGGAAGCCGATGACGGCGACGGCCACCAGGATCAGGGGGAACAACGACAGGAACGACTGGAGGGTGACGGCGGCGGCGATGTTGTTCCCCCGGACCTCGCCGTAGCGCTCCTGGACGTCGAGGATCCGGCCGAAGAACGGGAACCGCCGGCCCACCGCTTCCAGACGCCCTTTGATGCCGCCGGCCGGCTCCTTCTCCCCGTCGCCCTTGGACGTACTGCTCGGCGGCGCCCCGGCGGGACCTGACTGACCGCCACCCGGCGTCACCGGCGATCGCCGGTCCAGCAGGGCCCGGGCCGACGCCAGCACGATGACGGCCAGGGCCGCCACGGGAGCCAGCACCAGCTCCAGGGGGCCGGGGCCGGGATCCTTCTCCCGCCGCTTGCCCTTCTTTCCGCTCTTGCGCGCCCGCGCCGCCGACTTCGTCACGCAGCCCAGGTACCCGCCGCGTGAGCGCGCCAACCGTGGCCGGCGTTTCTCTCCGGGCGCGGAGGGAACACTTAGCGGGCAAGCCCCCCGACGAGAGGAGACCATCATGGGAGGTTGGGACGAGGCCAAGGGCCGGGCCAAGGAAGCGGCCGGCGATCTCACCGATGACGAGGACCTTGAGCGCGAAGGCAAGATCGACCAGGGCCAGGGCAAGGTGAAGGACGCCGTCGAGAACGTGGCCGACAAGCTCAAGGGCAAGTAGCTCTCTTCGACTCGCAAGCAGAGCTTGCTCGTCGAGTTGGCAAGGAATGACTGAGCCGGTCCGTCTGTTGGCGGGCCGGCTCATCCTTTGACCCGCGTAGGCTCGCCCGTGTGACGCCCCTGAACCTGGAGACGGCCAAGTCCCGGGTGAAGGACGAGGTGCGGCGGCTTTCGTCGCAACTGACCGCGGTTTCTCTGCAGGTCCACGGCCGGCCCGAGCTGATGTTCGAGGAGCGGTTCGCCGCCGACCTGCTGGCCACGGAGCTGGAGGGGGCGGGACTGGCCGTGGAGCGGGGCGCCTACGGGCTCGACACCGCCTTTGTCGCCCGGTCGGGCGAGGGCGAGGGCCCGACGGTCGCCATCCTCTGCGAGTACGACGCCCTCCCCGGCATCGGCCACGGATGCGGCCACAACCTCATCGCCGCCGCCGGTCTGGGCGCGGCCCTGGCCGCGGCCACCGTCGTACAGCAAGCGGACGGCCGGCTCGTCGTGCTGGGCACTCCTGCCGAGGAAGGCGGCGGGGGCAAGGTCTTCCTCATCGAGCGGGGGGCGTTCGACGACGTCGACGCGGCCATGATGATCCACCCCGCGGGCTACGACCTCACCGAGGCGGACGTGATCGCCATCGCCACCTGGCGGGTCGACTACCACGGCGTCGGAGCCCACGCCGCCGCCTTTCCCGAACGGGGGAGGAACGCCCTGGACGCCGCGGTTCTGGGTTACAATGCCGTCGCCGCCCTCCGCCAGCACATCCGACCCGACGAACGAGTGCATGGGGTGTTCCCGGACGCAGGGCGGAAGCCGAACATCGTCCCTGATCACGCCGTGGCCGAGTGGTACGTCCGCTCGCCGACGCTGGCCACCCTGGAGCCGCTCAAGGAGCGGGTGCTGGCGTGCCTGGAGGCGGGCGCCACCGCCGCCGGTTGCCGCATGACGTGGGAGCCGACGTGCCCGGAGTACTCCGACCTGCGCACCAACCGGCCGCTGGTCGAGCTCTACCGGGCCAACAGCGGGGACTTGGGCCGGCCGGTGGCGGATCCGGGGCCCGGACGCCGGGTCGTGGCCAGCACGGACATGGGGAACGTCAGCCTGAAAGTGCCCTCCATCCACCCCATGATCGCCGTCGCCCCTCCGGAGGTCGCCCTTCACACGGCCGACTTCGCCCGGTGGGCGGGCTCGTCCGAGGCCGAGAAGGCGCTGGTGGACGGGGCCACGGCCCTGGCTATGACCGCGGTCGACCTCTGGCTGCGACCGGAGGCCATGGGACAGATCCGCGCTGCCTTCACCCCGGGGCCGTAACCTCGGGCCCGTAGCCGGGTGCACCCACCGGTAGCGGGGCGAGGGATGCGGGAGGAGATCGAGGCGTGCACTCGTATGTGACCGAGGAGTTCAGCGACGAGGAGGCCGAGGTCCTCCGTCGCTACGTCACCAACCTCGACGGGCCCGTGTTCGCCCTGGTGAACCTGCCCGAGGTGGTGAAAGGGGCACTCTTCGCCCGGTACTCCCGCACCCACAAGAGCCTGCGCCGGCTGTTCCTGGACGAGTTCGTGGGCGAGCTGGACATGGCCGGCGACGCCTCCATCGACGCCACCGTCGGCCTCCAGCGGGCCGAGGACCTCTACCAGAAGGTGTTCTTCGAGTACGGCGACGACTCCGTGGCCCAGCTGGGAGGCGTCCACCTAGCCTGCGAGCAGGCGTCGAACCTCCTGACCAAGGTCCTCGAGTGGGGCCGGCTCATGGCCTACCTCGAGCAGTCCACCCGGTACCTGGCCTACGACACCCGCCTGGGCGGCCGCTACCGCTACCACCGGCCGCCCGAGATCCTGTCCTCGCCCCTCGGCACCCGCTACGTGGCTGACGTGGACGCCCTGTTCACCACCTACGCCGAGATGGTGCCGGTGATGCAGGACTGGTTCCGCGAGCAGCACCCCAAGCAGCGGGGCGACTCCGACCTCGTCTACCGGCGAGCCCTGCGAGCGAAGGCCTTCGACTCGCTCCGGGGGCTGCTTCCGGCCGCCGCCCTCTCCAACGTGGGGATCTACGGCAACGGGCAGGGCTACGAGATGCTCATCCTGCGCATGCGGGCCCATCCGCTGCCCGAGGTCCGCAGCTACGCCGAGCTGATGCTCACCGAGCTGCGCAAGGTCATCCCCTCCTTCCTCACGCGCCTCGACCGTCCCGACCGGGGCGGCGCCTGGACCGAGTACCTGGCCACCACCGCCCGGGCCACCGAGGACGTCGCCCACCGTCTCCTGGCCGGCGCCGTGCCCGAGCCCCGGCCGTCGGTCACCTTGGTCGACTGGGACCCCGAGGCCGAGGACAAGCTGCTGGCCGCCATCCTCTACCCGCACTCCCAGCTTCCCGACGACCAGCTCCTGGACATCGCCCGCAAGCTGCCGGCCACCGACCGGGCCGCGCTGCTGGAGGCCTGGGTGGGGGACCGCCAGAACCGGCGCCACAAGCCCGGGCGGGCCCTCGAACGGGTCACCTACCGCTTCGACGTTCTCTCCGACTACGGCGCCTTCCGCGATCTCCAGCGCCACCGCATGCTCACGTTGCAGTGGCAACCGCTGACGCCCGACCACGGCTACGTCGTACCCGAGGACATCGCCTCGGCCGGGCTGGGTGACCGCTTCCAGGAGGCGATGGCCCGCTCCCATGCCCTCTACGAGGCCCTGGTCGAGCGCTTCCCGGCCGAGGCGGGCTACGCCGTGGCCCTCGCCTTCCGGCTGCGCTACTCCATCGAGCTGAACGCCCGGGCCGCCCTCCACATGCTGGAGCTGCGCACCCAACCTGCCGGTCACCCGAGCTACCGGCGGGTGTGCCAGGAGATGCACCGGCTCATCGCCGAGCGCGCCGGGCACCCCACCATCGCCGGGCTCATGCGCTTCGTCGACCACGCACCGGCCGGGCTCGAACGCCTGGAGGGAGAACGGCGGTCGGAGGCCCGTGGTGAGGCGTCTGGGGGGCCTTCGGCGCCCCTTGCCGCTACTGTCGAGGCGCCACCCGACGCCGCCCACGACGGGTAACTCTCGACACCTGCTTGAGGGAAATTTGGCAACCACCCTGACCTGGCCCGTTGCGGAAAGTGGCTGGTCAGACCATATGTGGAGGCCGCTGGTCCGCCTTGACAGGCCTGCCCTCTGCTGCGAGGGTAGCCCCGTCCCTGACGCCTCGAACCCCTGGTCGTGGGCTTCGGCGCTCTCCCTGCGTTCGGACTTCGTGTCCGAACGTGAGGGATCGGTGCCGAAGGGGCGGTGGAGGGCAGCAGGGGGTTGGGGGACCAAGTAGAGAAC
>JAIVIH010000066.1 GCA_020200615.1 Actinomycetota bacterium
GCTCGGATCGTCGCCGGGGCGTACGTGGTTGCCGGTCGCCGCAGCGCGGTGGCGGTGGCCGAGGTCGTCGACGTCGGCGAGGATGGAGTCGTTCACCTGCGGCCGCTACCCGGCCCGGTTTCGGCGAACGCCCACTTTTTCTCCACCCCTACCCGGTAACGACCGGACGCTACTGCCCGGCCCCGCGCCGTGCGTGCCCAGGCTCCTCACTCGCGTCATGATCCAATCTGCAGAGGACACCACGGAGCCTGAAACAGGAGGACCGACATGCCCGACGCCGTGACCGGCACCGGAACTGCCGACGACCCGTGGGTCCTGCAGACGCCGCCCGGGACATCCGAGTACCAGATGTACCTTCGATGACACGGTCGACCCACCCGAGCTGGTGTGCCAGGTGGGGTCCACCAAGTTGAAGTACTTGGCCCGCTGCCTCGACGACGTCCCGGCCATGCTGAAGGAGTACGGCGACTGGATGGAGCTCGGCAGCGCGGACGAGAACAAGCCGGCCAAGGACGGCACGCTCGAGGCGTGGGCTCGGTCGGCAACCAACCCGGTCGGCGGCTGGTACGGGCTGCGCAAGGGCTACCGGGGCCGGTTTGCCATGTACGTTCCACCGCTTCTGGAGCACCTCGGCCGGGTCGAGCTCGAGCACAACCCGCGCAACAATCGGGTCAGAGCCCGCTAGAGCTGTTGGTGAGCGGAATGCCTCGTCCGTCAGAAATCTATGACGAGTGGGGGGTTGGGATCGGGCTCGCCACGGGGAACGGCACGGTCGGTGTCGGTCTCGGTGACGCCCCCGGCCAGGATGGCGGGGATCTGGCCCATCGCGGAGGTGATGCCTTCCTCCATCCCCATGGTCACGAGTTGCTCCATCGCCTCCAGTGACGGGAATCGCGTCTCGAGGGTCATGAGGGTGCCACCACCGTCGACCGCGGTCAGGGTGACGGCCGTGGTCGTGGTGGGCATCGAGTCGTTGGGCGTCCCGCTCTCGTCGGCGAACCCGTCCTTCAGCTCCAGCCTGGTCGGCGGCTCCACGGCCAGAACCTGCCACCAGCCGTGGGACTTGTCGCCGTCGGGCCCGGTCATGAAGTACGTGACCCGCCCGCCCGTCGACAGATCGTGGTCCACGACGGTGGCGGGATAGGTCGGCGGGCCCCACCAGCGCTCGAGTTGCCGGGGGTCAGCCCACAGCTGCCAGGCGCGCTCGACGGTGGCGTCGAGGTGGGCGGTGATGGTCATGGTGAGGGCCCCGGGGTCCTTGTGGATGCTCGTGACGGTCATGGATTCGGTCCTCCGTTGTGTTCGTGGGCGAGCATCTCGCCGATCCGGTCGATGCGACCTTTCCAGACCGCTTCCAGCTCCTCCAGCAGCCGATGAGCCGTCCGCAGGGTGCCGACTTCGCCGCTGACGAGTTGCTCCCGGCCCTTGCGCTGCTTGATCACGAGCCCCGCCGCTTCGAGCACGGCGACGTGCTTCTGCACGGCGGCGAAGCTCATCGGGTAACGCCGGGCGAGGGCGGAGACGTTGTGCGGACCTTCGAGGGTACGCACGAGGATGTCGCGCCGAGTGGCGTCAGCGAGGGCGTGGAACACGCGACCCGCCTGAATGTTTGTCAGATGATCTACAACCATTAAGTTGTAGATAAGCAGAGTCCGGCGCGTGATGCAAGGGCCACCGATAGTTCACCGGTGGGTGTATCATCGGGCTGTGCCCATCAAAGTCGCCCCCGACCTCGATGCCCTCGGTCGCGTGGGAGCCGCCCTGGCCGACACGACCCGGCGGCGCATCCTGATTCGCCTGCTGGATGGGCCGGCCTACCCGGCCGAGCTGGCCGATGCCCTCGTCACCAGCCGCTCTAACATCTCGAACCACCTGAGCTGCCTCCGGGGCTGTGGGTTGGTTTCGGCCGTTCGAGAGGGCCGCCAGGTTCGCTACCAGCTCCCGGACCGTGAACTGGCGGCCGCGCTGCGCTCGCTCCGACGCCTCGTCCTCCCGGTCGAGAGCTGCCCGGACCACCTCGGACCGCGGCCATGACGGCCATCCTCGTGCAGAGTCCGGCGGCCCGACGAGGAGCCGTCCGGCGCTCCCGCCTGCTGAACCGCTTGACGATCGGGTGGAACGTCGCCGAAGGGGTTGTCGCCATAGTCGCCGGGACCGTGGCCGGCTCGGCGAGCCTGGTCGGCTTCGGCCTGGACTCCGGCATCGAGGTCTCGGCGGCATTGATCCTGGCCTGGCGGCTCGGCAAGGAGAAGAGCCCCGGATGCATGGCCGAGTTCGATCGCCGTGCGACCCGGCTCATCGCCGTGTCCTTCGCCCTTCTCGCCGCTTACGTCGGCGCCGAGAGCATCCGTGATCTCGCCGGTCACCGACCGCCCGAGGCCAGCAGCGTCGGCATCGTGCTCGCCGCGGTGTCGCTGACGGTCATGCCCGTGCTGGCTCGGGCCAAGCGTCGCCTCGCCCCCGTGCTCGGATCGCGGGCCGCGGTGTCGGAGGCGAACCAGACCAGCCTTTGCGCCCTCCTCTCGGCCGTGCTGCTGGTCGGGCTCGGCCTCAACGCCTTCTTCGGCTGGTGGTGGGCGGATCCCATGGCGGGCCTCCTCATCGCCACGCTGGCCGGGATCGAGGCCGTCCGCACCTGGAGGGCCGACGTCCTGGCCGACACGTGCTGCGGCTGACGACCCTGTCGCCTCAGAACCACCCGGCCACCCGGCGCTGCCGCTACAGTGCCGGACCGATCATTCGGGGTGCGTTCCTAGACGCACCGGGAGGGGAGTCATGGAGATCGGACCGCTCGTCACCCGGGCCGTGCTGACCATCAAGGAAAGCGACACCCTGCGGGATGCGGCCACGTGGATGATGGAGCGGGGCGTGGGATCCGCCGTCGTCATCACCGACGGCAAGCCGTCAGGCATCATCACCGACCGGGACACGCTGAAGGCCATCGCCCAGGGCGCCAACGGCGGACGGGTCACGGTGGACGAGTTCCTGACTAGGAAGTTGGCGACGGCCACCGAGTCGATGGAACTCATGGACGCGGCCCGGGTCATGCGCGACAGGGGCTTCCGGCACCTGGTGGTGGTCGACGACGGGGGTGCCCTCGTCGGCGTGTTCTCGATGCGGGATCTCGTGGTGGGACTGCTACAGGAGATCAGCGCCTCGGCTTGAGCTAGGACTCAGGACCTCCACGGCGGCCGCAGGGCGGCGTAGCGCTCGACCGGCACTGTCCCCGAGTCGGTCTTGTTGTAGGTCCAGTCCGGCTGCTTGCGCAGGTGGCGCTCGTCCAGCAGAGCCTGCCCGCCCCGGATGTCGACGACCTCGGCGATGAGCTCCGGTTCCACGGGGACAGCGGCGCCGGCCAGGTGCGAGTCGACCTCGTCCCCGAAGGCGTCGAGGATGGAGCCGACGACGACCTGTTGTTGGGTCGCTAGGAAGCAACGGGACCGGTCGGCGACGGTCCCGACGCGCTTGCGGATGACGTCGGCATCGTGGCTCACGGCCTGCGAGGCGCTGACCTTGGCCAGCCGCTCCGACAGCACGATGCCGTCGAGCTTGCACGGCGAGCATTGCCCGCAGGACTCGATGGCCAGGAAGCGGGCGACGCCCGCGGCCACCGCGGCCATGTCGACGGTGTCGTCGAGGACGATGAAACCGGCCGAGCCCAGCCCGCTGCCGACGGCACGCAGGCCCTCGTAGCTCACGGGGGCGTCGAGGGCGGAGGCGGGGATGATGGCGTTGGCCACACCGGAGAGGACGGCCTTTATCTCCCGGCCCGGCTGGGGGCCGCCGCCGATGGCCTCGATGACCTCCCGGAGCGGGGTGCCCATCTGCACCTCGCCGACACCGTGATGGCGGGTTCGCCCCGTCACCGTGCACACCACCGTGCCGGGGGACTCCTTGGTGCCCACGGTCCGGAACCACGCAGGGCCGCGGGCGATGATGCGAGGGACGTTGGCGATGGTTTCGGTGTTGTTGACCAGCGCCGGCCCTGCGAGAACGTCGTCGGGTACCGCGCCACGGAGGCCCCTGCGGAACGTCGGCACCACCCGGGGGAACGGCCACCGCCCGTCGATCGTCTCGAGCAGAGCGCTCTCCTCGCCGTAGAGGTACTCGTCGGGGCCCTCGAAGACCATCAGCTCGATGTCGTCGGCCCAGCCCGCGTTCTCGACCTCCTCGATGGCCTCCCGCATGCGGTCGACCTCACCGCCGAACGACCGCTTGCTGGCCAACACGACCAGGTCGGCGCCCACCGCCCGGGCCGCGATGAGAGCGCCCTCGACGACGACGTAGGGGTTGCGGCGCAGGATGGTGCGGTCCTTGAACGTGCCCGGCTCGCCCTCGGCGGCGTTGACTATGACGGTGGAGGGCGCGGTCGGCATCCGGTTCTCGAAGACGTTCACAAATGCCCGGCCGGGGGAACGCCTGGGCCGGAACACCGGCAAGTCCCGGCGTTAGGGATCGTCGAAGCGAACGGGCGAGGCCACCGCCGCCATCCGGAGTAGGCCCTCGCTGGTCTCGGACGGGAGGCGGATCACCACGATGGCCAGATCGTCCTGGCCCCGGTCGCCGATGAAATCGAGAACGGCATGCTCGACTCGATCGGCCAGTTGGTCGGCGCTCTGGCCACGGCCGTCAGCCAGCACGGCCCGCAACCGTTCTTCGCCGAAGGGCCCGTCGGCACCTCGCCCCTCGATGGCACCGTCGGTATAAAGGACGATGGCGTCGCCCGGCTCCAGCAGCAGATCGACGTCCTCCGCCTCCCAGGCCTGGAAGACTCCGACCAGCTCGCCGCGGCACAGGGCCTCCTCCACGTCGCCTACGTCCCGTAGGACGAGGGGGCTCGGGTGCCCTCCGCAGGACAGGGTCGCAGCGACTCCGTCGGGGGAGGCCTGGAGGACCAGGAACGCGACCGTGAGGAAGCGCTCACCCAGCTCGTCGGTCGCCTCCAGCTCCCGGAGGACGACGTCGTTGAGCACCCGCAGGACGTCGCTGCCTCGCGTCGACCCGACGGCGGCGGCTCGGATGGTGTAGCGGGCGAGAGCGGTCAGAGCGGCTGCACGCGGGCCACGGCCGCTGACGTCGCCCACGGCCACCGCCCACCCCCCGTCGGCCAGCTGGAAGACGTCGAAGAAGTCGCCTCCGACCTGCCCCTCTCCGGAGGCGGCCCGGTAGCGGGCGGCCAGCTCCATGCCCGGTATGACGGGGGGCCGGGGCGGGAGGAGGCTTGCCTGGAGGGCCTCGGCCATGCCGATGAGGTGTTCGCGCGACTGGGCGGCCTGCCTCCGGGCCAGCTCGCGTTCGATGAGACGCCCGATCTCGCCGCCCGCGGTCGTCATCACCGAGAGGACGTCGGGCTCGGCCACGCGGCGGGTGGCGGAGAAGAACTCCACCACGGGCACGACCACGCCGTGGACGATGATCGGAAAGGCGAACCACGACTGGAGCCTGTACCGCTCGGCGACGGCCTTGCGGGGGAAGCCGGGGTCGCAGCGGAGATCCTCGATCCACGCCGGCTCGGCCGTGGCGAGGACCCGCCCCGGTAGGCCCTCCTGGCCGGGCAAGCGGCGAAACTCGTCCTCCATGGCCACTGCCGCATCCTGGAAGCCGGGCCCCGCCCACCCGTCGAGCGAACGCAGCTCGTTCCCGTCGACCAGCCACAGGCCGCCGACGTCCCATTCGAGCGACTCGCCGATAGCGGCCAGCACCACCGGGGCGACATCCTCGAGGGTCGCGGCGTCGCCCGTGGAGGCCAGGCGCGAGGAGATCTCCCGCATGGCCAGCAGGTAACGCGCCGTCGCCCGCTCGCGCTCCAAGGCCAGCCGCTCGGTCAGATCGCGGAGCGAGGCCACGAAGACCTCCCGCCCGGCTTCGAGGGCATGGGCGGTCAGGCTGAGCTCGACCTCGACCTCGGTCCCGTCGGAGCGGAGGGCGGGAACGCGCACCGGTCCCGATCCCAGGAGGCGGGCCTCGCCCGTGGCCAGGTAGCGGCTGAAGCCGGCGAGGTGCCGGGATCGCAGCGACTCGGGGATGATGGTCACCAGCGGGCGCCCCACGAGATCCTGACGAGCCCAGCCCAGCAACCGCTCGGCGCTGGCGTTCATGTAGACGACACGGTTGCCCTGGTCAGCGACGACGACGGCGTCGCCCAGGCCTTCGAGGAGCTGCTGGCTGTCGACCGCGGAGAGGTCGAGAATCGCATCTCCCATACTCCGCCCCTACCCGACCTTTATCTCCTGGAGCATCCCTTTGGTGACATGGGGCGGCCCGCCCGTGCGGTCGTTGATGAAACAGGCGAGGATCCACGTCCCCCGCGTCAGGCGCAGGTCGGTCACGATTGATTCCCCCCGGTCGATGACGGCCAGGCCTACGGCGGCGTCGAAGTTCACCGGCGGGGGAGTGGTGGGGTTGTCCGAGGCGAAGAAGGTGCGGGCATCAGCAGGGGTGCGGCCACGACGTGGTGGAACTGGCGGCCCCGGTTGTCGAAACGGACGGACTGAGTGCCGGGCTTCAACCCGCGGGCGGTGAAGGTGTAGTCCCGGGCCGTGATCCGAGCGTCGCCATCGGGGAGGTCGGCGGCGCTCCCGCCACTGGTGACGGTGAACGCCACGAGGCCACCCCGTTCCAGGAAGCTCGGGGGGTTCCCGGGCCCCTCGGGCGCCCGCCCGTCGGCCAGATACCACTGACCCTCGGTGAGGCGCTGCATGACCGTGACCGTCCTTCCGGGAGGGATCTGGACAGCGCCGCCGCCCTCGCGGATCCAGGCCGGGACGGGGGCGCCGGGTCGCTGGGTGGAGCGGAAGAAGTCCAGGACGTCGTCCCTGCTGCGATCATCCTCCACCCGCACGAGCTGGGCCTCGTGGACGGACTCACCCGAGTTCTTGACCCGGAGCTCGACCAGCCCACTGCCCACGCTCGAGGGCGAGGAGATGCGCACCTCGCCCGGCGAAGGCTCTCGGATCTCGACGTCGAACCGGTTGGCCGCGCCCACGCCGCCGCTACCGCAGGCGGCCAGAGCGGGGCTGATCAGCACTGCGACCGCGAGCAGCGGAGCCCAGGCCCCACCTTCCCTCCAGCGGCCCATCAAACCTCCCCGCCCCCGACCCGTGGGCGGAAGGTACCTCAACCGTTGAGCGGACGTTCAGTCGGAGGGGAACGCCGTCGTCCGAGTCGCCGCGCCGCCCGCGGGTCACTGATCGGCGAGAACGGCGTACGCCGCCATCCGGCCGGGCGTGCCCACGACGCCGCCGGAGGGGTTGGTGCCGGCGCCCGAGATGTAGAGGCCCTTCACGGGCGTGCGGTGGTCGCCCAGGGCCCGGGTCGGCCGGAGCGGGCCCAGCTGGTTGAGGGAGATGTCGAGGTACATGGGATGGGCCCCGGGCCAGCGCCCCTCCTTCTCCATGAGATCGGGGGTCCAGGCGGCCACACCCCGCACCGAGCTTCGGAAACGCGGCGCCCGGGATTCGAGGGTGGTCAGGCAGGCGTCGATGAACTCCTCCCGGCGTGCGGGCCAGCCTCCCTTGACCTGCGCCGGCGCCGCCGGACACGCCACGTAGACGGTGTGGTGGCCGGGCGGGGCGAGGGTGGAGTCGATGGCGGAGGTCGTAAAGGAGTACAGCGGAGGATTCGCGGTCAGGTGCCCGGATTCGGCCGCACTCCAGGCGGCATTGAGGTCGTCCAGCCGGTCGACGTAGCTCTGCAGTCCGTTCCAGTCACCCGGCCGGCTGTCCGGATAGGGCGGGAGCCGGTCGGTGGCGACGTGCACCACGGCCTGCACCACGTTGCCCCGGCGGGCGGCGGCGAGGGCCGCTCCGGTGGTCCCGTCGAGAGGCGGGTCGAGCAGGTCCAGCAGCGCGGTCCGGGGGTCCATGGCGGTCACGACGGTCGTCGCCGGTATTCGTTCCCCGCCCTCGAGGACCACCGCTCGCACCTGCCCACCGCTCGTCTCGATCCTGGCCACCGGGGACGAGCACCGCACCGTGCCGCCGAGCTGCGTCAGCCGCCGGACCAGGGCATCGATCAGCCCCTGAGCACCTCCAGCCGCATGCCACTGGCCGAACAGGTGATAGGCAGCCTGCCAGAAGGCGAACAGCGAGCCGCCGGAGGCGCGCGGGCCCATGCCGGCGTGGGCCGCGAACGCCGCCACCGGCCCGCGGGTGAGGTCGGAGGGGAGCCAGCGCCGCAGGAGGGCGTCGTAAGGGCCGAGGAGATCACGAACGACGCCGACGGGTTGGCGCCGGAGGGCCTGGAGGAGATGCCCGGCCCGGGCGGGAAGCCCCCGGGCCGTCCCCTCGCCCCGGACAGCAGGCAGGATCACCTTCACCAGGGGAGTGGCGACATCCATGAAGTGGCGGGAGTGGAGGTCGAAACGGAATCCGGGCACCGTCTCCTCGGTCCGGGAGCCTCCGCCGGGCCGATCCTGGGCCTCCAGGACGAGGACGTCCCGGCCCTCGCGAGCGAGGTAGCAGGCGGCGACGAGTCCGTTGTGACCGGCGCCGATGACGACGTCAGGTGTCAGGGTGCTGCCCGCCCGCGACGGAGTCGGGGTCGAGCACTCCTAGGACCACGCCGTTGGGCAGGGTCACCAGGGCGCCGGCCGCCTCCTCGTCCAGGTCGGCGAGCTCCAAGCTGGGGCGGATCGTGCCCGGCCCCAGCTCCATGAGGTCGATCACCTGGGCCTCCTCACTGGCCGCGGCCAGGCGCCCGGGCTCGAGGGCACCCAGCACGACGCCGGCGGCGGTGACGACCACGAAGGGGTTCCCCGACGCCTCGCCCGCCCGATCGGTGGGAAGGCACGTCGGGACGGGCAACAGGGCGCTGCCCACGAAGGGCCCGGACTCCCCTTCGACGGGCAGGTTGTAGGCCATCCAGTCGACCTTCCCGTCGACGTACTCGTAGACCTCGCTGAAGCCGTACTGCTCGAGCAGGCACGCTGCCCGGCTGCTGAGGTCTCAGAGGTTGTCGAAGCAGTAGACGACAACGGGCCGGTCCTTGCGCAGTTGACCAGCGCTTTCGCGACTCAAGTGGCGTACCGGTATGTGAATGGCCCCCGGGAGGTGCGCCTGGCGGTACTGGTCCGGCTCGAGCACCTCGAGCAGCTGTGCCCCCTCGGTGAGGAGCCGCTGTACGTCGTCACGTCCGACGGTTCTCACCGGCACGCCTCCTGTCGTTCGCCCGGGTTCTGGCTCACGACTTTCGCAGATTCGCCCTGACGAAGCTGACGATGGTGTCCGTCGGAGTCCTCACCTTGTGCTTCTTCCGCACGTGCTCTGCGATCTTGGCGATCAGCTCATCCTCCGTCGCCCCTCGCGCCCGCCAACTGCAGGCGTGGCCGAGGTCCCTTCAGCGGAACTCATAGGCCATCTTTCTCCGCTCCTCCTGCTTCCGCCGAGTCCTTGTGCGCTCTGGGTTCTTCGGCACGGCGGAGACGGTGGATGGAATTCTTCAGGACCCGTTTCCGACTGTCGATAGTTAACAGACGGGAAGGGGAGACCGCCAAGACATGACCGCTGACATCGGGCCGAGCCTCGGGACCGGGCTCGTTCTCGCCGGGCGCTTCGAGTGCACCCGCCTGCTGAAGAGCGGGCAGGGTGTGAGCACCTACGCGGCCTTCGACCTCCAGACCGAAGACGTGGTCGTGGTCAAGACCGTCGCCGCCAGCGAGGTCTCGTCGGCCGTACGGCTGCGGATGACCCATGAGGCCTTGATCCTCCGCCGCCTCGAGACCCCGACCTTCCGGCCGCTGGTGGTCATCGGAAGCGACGGCGACCAGTTCTACCTGGTCCAGCCCTTCATCCCCGGGGTGACGCTCCAGCAGCGCCTGGAGTCCACCGGCCGGCTGTCGGTCGACGCCGCCCTGCGGGTCGGGATCGACGTCCTCGGGGCCCTGCAGCACGCCCACGACGGAGACGTGCTCCATCGGGACGTCAAGCCCGCCAACGTGATCGTCAGCGAGGACGACCCGGTCCAGCGGGCGGTGCTGATCGACTTCGGCTTCGCCCAAAGCGCCTGGCTCGATCCCAGCGTGCGGGACGAGCCCGTCGGCACCGTCCGGTACCTGGCGCCTGAGGCGGCGGGGGCCATGGGGCGGACGGTGGTCGACGAGCGGGCCGACCTCTACTCGGTCGGCGTCCTCCTGTTCGAGTGCCTGGCCGGCCGGCCGCCCTTCGAGGGAAATGACGTGGGAGAGGTCCTCCGCCAGCACCTGAGCGCCCCCCCTCCGCCGTTGCGGGACCACCGAGCCGACGTTCCGCGGGCCCTGGAGGCAGCCATCCAGCGTCTGCTGCGCAAGGACCCCGACGAGCGGTACCAGTCGGCGGGCGCGATCCTCGCCGATCTGAAGTCCATCAAGGACGGGCGCGACCGGGGCGTGACCGACCCCGTCGTCGTCGTCGGCCTCCACGACCGCCGCCAAGCTCTCACCGAGCCTGCCTTCGTCGGTCGGTCGGCCGAGGTGGCCGCCCTCTCCGAGCTGGTCGAGCAGGCCCGCATGGGGAGGGGCCGTCTGGTCCTGGTGGAGGCCGAGTCGGGCGGTGGGAAAACGCGCCTCCTGGAGGAGCTGGTGCAGCACACCGGCCCGGGAGCGTGGATCCTGCGCGGCCAGGGCGTCGACCAGGCCGCCCAGGCCCCCTTCCAGGTGCTCGAGGGGGTGGCGGCGGGGATCTCCGCCGCGGCCGCAGTGCGGCCGGAGCTGGGCCCCGAGCTCCGGCGGCGCTTGGGGAACCGGGCGACCGCGGCGACCGCCGCCCTTCCCGCCCTCGGGCCCGTCCTGGCCCCCGAAGGGGTCGAGGATTCCGGCCCCGAGGCCTACGGCGAGACCCGAAGCCTCGACGCCCTGGGCGCCCTCCTGGATTCCCTGGGTGAGCCCGACCGCCCCGCTGTGGTCGTGCTGGACGACTGCCAGTGGGCCGACCACCTGAGCCTGACCCTTCTGCTCCGCTGGAGCGAGCGGGCCATCGCCGCCGGGGGCCACGTGATGGTGATCGCCGCCTACCGCTCCGAGGAGGTGGGCCCCAACCACGTCCTGCGCACCGTCTCCGGCGCCGCCCGCCTCGAGCTGGTGCCCTTCAGCGCGGAAGACGTCCACACCCTGGGAGAGTCGATGGCGGGACCCCTTCCCCCCGAGGCCATCGAAGTGATCGTCCGGCTGTCCGAAGGCAGCCCCTTCATGGCCTCCGCCGTGCTCAGGGGCCTGGTGGAAGCGGGTGCCCTGGTCAACACATCCGGCGGCTGGATCGTCGATCCGGCTCGCATGGCCAGCGTGCAGACATCCCGGCGTGCGGCGTTGTTCCTGGTGCGCCGCCTCGAGCTGCTTTCGCGTGACGCCCTCAACCTGCTGACGACGGGCGCCGTCCTCGGCAAGGAGTTCGATCTCGGGCTGGCCATCGACCTCGCCGGCCAGAACGCGCCGGCGGCGGCCGGGGCCCTGAAGGAGGCGGTTCGCCGTCGCATCCTGTGGGTCGACGAACCCACCAGTCGGTGCTCGTTCCGCCACGACAAGTTGCGGGAGGCGCTGCTCGCCAGGCTCGGAGAAGCCGAGCACCGCGCCCTCCACCTGCGAGCCGCGCTCCGGATCGAGGTCACCGACCGCGATCGCCCCTTCGAGCTGGCCTACCACTTCGACGCCGGCGGGAGGAGCGACCGGGCCCTGCCCTACGCCCTGCGAGCCGCGGAACAAGCCCGGAGCAGGCACGCCCTGGAGGTGGCGGTGGCGCACTACCGCATCGCCGAGCGGGCCACGGCCACCGACGCGGCGACGCGGGCGGAAGTGGCCGAGGGACTGGCCGACGTGTTGACCCTGCAAGGGGAGTACGGGGAGGCCACCGGCCATCTGGTTCAGGCGCGAGGCCTGGTCAAGGCCAAGGCCAAGCGGGCCGCCATCGAGGGAAAGCTGGGCGACGTCGCCTTCAAGCGGGGTGATCAGCGCCAGGCCCGGGAGCACCTCGAGGGAGCCCTGCGCATGCTGGGC
>JAIVIH010000261.1 GCA_020200615.1 Actinomycetota bacterium
CGCTCCAACTGGTGCCAGTGATCTGTGACTCGTTTCTTGCCTTCCGGTGTCAGCTCGACGTTGGTGTTGGGCTTCTTGAGGACGAATCGCTTTTCGATCCTCACCAGGCCCGCCTCCTCCAGCTTTGTCAGGTGGCTGGAAAGGTTCCCCTTCGTCAGTCCCGTCGTGCGCTGCAGAAAGACGAAGTCGGCGGCTTTGAAGGAAGACAGCACCGTCATGATGGCCAACCGGCCGGGCTCGTGGATCAGCCGATCAAGGATCAGCTCGTCCCTAGGTTCCGACATTGCTGCTCTCGAGGTCGAGGTCCCTGGAAGGACCGAACGTCCGCACGAGGAGGCGATGGTCGAAGATCCCGGTCGCCATGAGGGCCACCCCGACGATGAGAAGGCCGATGTTCGGCGTGTCTGTGGTCCTCGCGTCACCCCACAAGGGGACGAGGCTCGCTATCAGGACCGAGCTCCATATGACGACGTGGTGCGGCCTCAGGCCCACGGTGACCGCGTAGTAGCCCAGGGCTACGGACGCCCAGGCGACTCCGAAACCGTTCACCGGGAGATCGAGCACCTGGACCAGGATCGGCCCGCCGATCATCACCGTCGCGCTGACGAACATGCCGACGACAGTTCGCCTCTGCCCTGGCCTGAGAGTCACCCGTCCGTAGCTGTCGTTGTAGTAGCGCACCAGGAGCAGATAGACGGCGCCGGCCAAGAGCACGGAGAGCGGAACGACCCAGAGGGGACGGAACGGGCCCCATCCCATGTTGCCCCGGCCCGAGAAGATCAGGACCATCCCGAAGGGGACGGCCAGCAGGCCTCGCAGATAGTGGTTGCTCGCCGCTGCCAACTCCAACTGCTTCCGGTCCATCGTGTCGCCCTCCCAAACTCGTTTGCATCACAAACCTACGCCCCGGGCCGCACTCGTGTCAACTAGTTTGTGACACAAACCCAGTCGCCGGTCGGATCTCGGTGGCGCCGGTCCGAAGCTCGCTCGCTAACGTCTCGGTGATGGACGACGACATCCGCCGGCTGCTCACCGATCTCGATGAGGCGCTGGTGCGACGGGTCGAGAAGGCCCTCGGGGATCCGGGGGGCGAGCACGAGGGTGTGGTCGACCGTCTCGAGTCCACAGCCGTCCGGTTCGAGGACCGTCATTCCACCCTGGCTGGCCTCCTGCGCTCGGCGGTGGACACGCTCTCCGCCTCTGGCATCTGAACCGGGCGGTTGCCGGTCAGGCCGAGACGCTGGCTTCGAGGTCTTTGGGATAGACGTGCCAGTAGTGGTCCGGCCCCTGCTCCATCTCCGACTGCAGGGCCCGAAGCGCGGACTGGAAGTCGCGCATCACCTGGGCGGCGCGGTCGTCGAGGGCGAGATGGGAGACGTCGTTCAGCAGGCGGTTGGTGGCCGAGGCGATGACTAACTGGAAGTTGAGGACCGACTGGACCTCGCCCATGGACTGGCCCACGCCGTCCTCCCGGACGGTGGTGGGCAGGAACACGGAGTAGTCCCACAACGTGTTCTGCTCGTGCTCGACGGTGACGGCGTAGATGAACAGGGTGCAGAACTTCACCAAGTTCTCCTTGGTTAGCTCCGGGACGTAGTAGCGGATGCCGTTGAGGAAGTTGGCGTCGAGAGCGTCGAACCAGGCCTGGGCGTCGTGGTCACCGTCGAGGGCGGCATCGTCCTCGTAGTAGAGGTCCACGTAGGCCGACACATAAGAACGAATCAGGTCGCGGTACCGCTGGGCGAGGGGCAGGTAGGGGTAGTCGAGGTCGCCGTCGATGCCGCGCCGTTCGGCGTCGGTCTCCAGGTCGAGCCAGCGCAGGTCGAAGGCGCGGGCACCGTCGTCGTAGTAGCGGAAGATGACGTCCCTCGGGAAGCTGAACCCCGTCACGTCGAACCCGCTGCGGCGGAGCGTGAGGTGGGTGTAGAAGTTGGTAGAGATCGTCTCCCAGACGTGAGCGGCCAGAAGGCGGCGAATGGGATGGTTGGCGGGCATGTTGTGGGTGACCACCGCGA
>JAIVIH010000067.1:0-1506 GCA_020200615.1 Actinomycetota bacterium
GCCCCCGGCCGACCAGGAACTGCTCCCGGCCCGCGGTCACCCGGTGGCCGTCGACGTCGCCCTCGGCGCCCAGGCCGGCCGACGTGGTGAAGGACGTGACCGGTGACAGCGCCCCCACGCGGGCCTCGGCGGCGCTGGCGATGGCGCGGGCCACGGGATGCTCGGCCGCCTTCTCCAAAGCCCCGACCAGGGCGAGGACCTCTTCCTCGCTCGTCCCGGGCATGGGTACGACGGCGACCAGCGTCATCTGGCCCGTGGTCACGGTGCCCGTCTTGTCGAGGACGACGGTGTCCACCCGGCGGGTCGACTCCAGGACTTCGGGGCCGCGGATGAGGATGCCGAGCTGGGCGCCCCGCCCCGTCCCCACGAGGAGGGCGGTCGGCGTGGCCAGTCCCAGGGCGCACGGGCAGGCGATGATGAGCACGGCCACCGCCGCGCTGAACGCTGTTGTCGCGGTGGCCCCCGTGCCCAGCCAGAACCCGAGGCTGGCGACGGCCAGGCCGATCACGATCGGGACGAAGATCCCCGACACCCGGTCGGCCAAGCGCTGGACGGCCGCCTTGCCGCTCTGGGCCTCGGTGACGAGCCGGGCCATCTGGGCCAGCTGGGTCTCGGCGCCCACCCGGGTGGCCCGGACCACGAGCCGGCCCCCGGCGTTGATCGTCGCCCCGGTAACGGTGTCGCCGGGGGAGACCTCGACGGGGACGCTCTCCCCCGTGAGCAGGGACGTGTCGATGGCGGACGTGCCTTCTTCGACTACGCCGTCGGTGGCCACCTTCTCGCCGGGGCGCACCACGAAGCGGTCGCCCACCCGCAACTGCTCGACCGGAACCCGCTCCTCCCGCCCGTCGCGCAGCACGGCCACGTCCTTGGCCCCCAGCTCGAGCAGGGCGCGGAGGGCGGCGCCGGAGCGGCGCTTGGCCCTCGCTTCGAAGTAGCGGCCGGCGAGGATGAAGACGGTCACGACGGCGGCCACTTCCAGGTAGATCTCGTGCTCGCCGGAGCCCCGGGCCAGCACCAGGTCGAAGGGCATCTTCATCCCCGGACGGCCGGCCTCACCCCCGAAGAGGGCGTAGAGCGACCAGGCGAAGGCGGTGAGGGTGCCGACGGAGATGAGGGTGTCCATCGTCGCCGCTCCGTGGCGGAGGTTCGTCCACGCCGAGCGGTGGAAGGGCAGCGCGCCCCAGACGACCACGGGCGCAGCCAGGGTGAGGAACAGCCACTGCCAGTGGGTGAACTGGAGGGCGGGGATCATGGCCATGGCCAGCACGGGCAGGGACAGCGCGGCCGACACCAGCAGCCGGTCCCGCAGGCGGCTGAGCTCGTCAGGGGTTTCTGCCGAGCGGGCGCCGTCTGTCGCCTCCGCGCCGGGCGCCGCCGGCAGGGCGGCGGTGTAGCCGGCCGCCTCGACCTGGGCCACCAGTTCCTCGGGGGTGACCTCGGAGGACAGCTCGACGGAGGCCCGCTCGGTGGCGTAGTTCACCGTGGCCGAGACACCCTCCAGCT
>JAIVIH010000067.1:1547-7011 GCA_020200615.1 Actinomycetota bacterium
CCGCTCCCGGCGGCACGGAGACAGTGAAGTCGGCCGTCCGGACCGTCCCGTCGTGCTGGAAGTCGAAGAACAGCCGGTAGTCGCCGGCGCTGGGCAGCTCGACGCCGAAGCGCACGTCGGGGCCGGGCCGGGTCTGGCCGTCGCCCGGTTCCCCCTCGGGGTGGACGTGCAGGTAGGCGAGGTCCCCGGCCCGGAGTGCGACCAGGTGGCCGTAGGCCCCCAGGTAGGGCTGAAGGTCGGTGACGGGCCGGCCGCCGCGCTGCACGCCCATGGTCACGGTGGCGAGCCCCGCAGCCCTCGGGGCACCGTCCAGGGAGACGTCGTAGCCGCCCACGGCCGACCGAACCTGAGGTGCGGGTAGCGGGAGGGGCCGGAACTCGCCGGCGGCGCTGAGGTCGACCCCGAGGACGAGCTTGTCGCCGCTCGTCGGGGCGAAGTCGGCGAAGGCCCGGTAAGGGCCGGGCCGGGGCGCCTGGAGGGGGACCGACCATGTGCCTCCCGGGTCCCGGGTGGGGTGGACGTGGGAGAACCAGGTCAGGTCGCGGCTGGCCACGATGAGGTGCAGCTCACGGTCGTGCTCGACGCGGTAGGAGCGCAGGGGCGCTCCGTCCGGCCCCGTGATCCGGAAGCGGAACGGTGCGGGCTGAGCCACGTCGAGCTCGGACGTCTCGGGAACGAGGGTGAAGCCGCCCTCGGAGACCCTCAGCCCGGCGACGTCGCCCTCGGCCACGGGGCCGGGGTAATGGGAAAGGGCACCGTGGGCCTCCCCGTCGGGCCTGTGACGAGGATCCGTGCAGGATCCTGAACGCGGCGGCCGGTCACTGGGGGTCGGGGGGCTCGGGTTGCGACTCGGTGGCAAGCTCGGGGAACCGCTCGTACAGGACGGCCAGGTGCTCGATGTCCTTGGCCCGGCGCAGTAGCTCCTTCGACCGGATGAGGTCGGCGAGCCCCCCGACCCGGATCTCGACATCGCTTCGGCGCACCCTGGTCGACCCGGCCATCAGCGCGGAGTAGCCGGCCTCGAAGCCCCTGGGCTCCAGCACCACGTCCACCGCTCCCAGGCGGGTGACCAGGCCGATGGCGGCTGAGTCGCCCAGAAAGTGGCGGGCTTCCAGACCACCGTCGATCTTCATGCCCTCGGGGATGCCCTCGACCCGCCACCGGGGCCGCAGCAGGTTTAGAGCCTCGGCGAGGCGGGTGAGGTTGTCGACCATGCGGGCCGGCACGACGTCGACGTCGACGGTCTCCACGGGCACGCCGTTGAGCCTGGCCACGTGACTCCCGAAGACGATGTAGCCCACGCCGAAGTAGTTGAGGATCCGGCACAGCTCCTCGAGCTGGCGATCGGGGTCAGCCGGTTCGGCCACGGCCGTAGTGCTCCTCGATCTCGGCCGCCACCGCCGCCACCCGGGCCCAGTAGCGCCGACCACTGTCTGTCGTCGGCTCTCGGTGGCCATCGGGCGGCAGGCTCAGGTCGTGCTCGTAGCCGTCGTCCCACCACTCGGGCCGAGGAGGCTGGGTCGCTCGGACCAGGGCCATCCACTGGCTGTAGAGCACGTCGTGGGTGCCCTCGCCGGCCTCGATCCGCCTGAGCCACTCAACATCGACCCCGGCCCGCTCGGCCAGCTCCTCGACGGTCATGCCCGCGGCCTCACGCAGGCGCTGCAGCTGCTGGCCGGCGTGGGCAGCCTCGGCGACCTCGCCCATGTCCGCACCCTCGGTGTCGGGAGTCTCGGCCATCTTGGTCACCCGGCCCTTCGAAGGGGCCGCAACCCGCCGCTGGGCGCCCGGCTCGTGGTTCGATAGCGGCCGTTGAGGTTGATGGTCGGGTGTCCGAGAGGAGAGAGCCGGGCTACGTCCGCCGGATCGATCTTGTGCACCTTGGCGGCAAGGTGGTCGAGGGCGGCCTGGATGTACACGGTCTGCCACAGCACGATGACGTTGACCATGAGCCCCAGTGCCCCCAGCTGGTTCTCCTGGCCGGCCTGGTAGTGCTGGCGCAGTTGACCCCGCCCCCCGTGGAAGGTGTCTCGGGCCAGGCTGTTGCGGCTCTCGCCCCGGACCAGGATGCGGTGGATGGCCCGTCGGTACACGGGGTCGTGGCAGTAGTCGAGGACGTGGAGGGTCTTGATGATCCGGCCCAGCTCGACTAGGGCCCGCCCCAGGCTGGAAGGGTTCGGTCCCCGCTGGAGGGAGCGCAGGATGGCCGAGGGTGCGACGGTCCGGGCTTCCAGCGAGGCTGCGAGGCGACAGATCTGGTCCCACTGGTTGGCGATTATCGACGTGTTGGCGCGGTTTCGGGCCAGGCCTTGCAGCGGTCCGTAGTCAGCGCGGGCGTCGATCACCCAAAGCCGGTGGTCGGCCAGGTCGGCCAGGCGTGGCCCGTAGCGGTAGCCGAGGGCCCAAGCGAGGGCGAAGACGACCTCCGACGCCCCGGCGGTGTCGGTCGACACGGTGTCGGGGCGTACCACCGTCTGGTTGGCCATCAGGCCGTCGAGGGCGTAGAGGCTGTCCCTTTCGGTGCCGGGGATCAGCGTCTGGTGGAACGAGGAATGGGTGTCGGCCATCCAGGTGTAGAGCGTCGAGCCCCGCTGGCGGCCGAAGTAGCGGGGGTTGTAGCCGGCGTGGATCGTCGTGACCGGGATGACGAAGCGCATGCCGTCGGCCGACGCCATCTCCCCGCCGCCCCACGCGTCACGGGCCAGGTCGAGGTCGGCGTGGTAGTCGAACAGGCGGGTGTTGGCCGCGGCGTGGGTGGCCGAGCGGAAGTAGTTGTGCGCCGTCCAGTTCAGCCGGTCTCGCGTCAGAGGGGGGTAGTCGTCGTCGACGACTGGCGTGAGGCCGACGTTGCATGCCTCCGAGACGAGCAGCGCCGACAGCGACTCCACCAGCCCAGCGGCTCGTGACGGGGCGCCGCTGATGTGGGTGTACTCGTCGAGGAAGCCGGTCCAGCCGTGCACCTCCAGGGGCAGGTCGGCGATCTCGACCTCGGGCAGCAACGCCTCGACCATCCCTCGCAGCTCGACCAGCGATGCCGGCTCCTCGACGGCGTCGAGGGGGGTGACGACGATCCGGTCGGCCCCGTCACGGTGCTCAATGCGGAGATCGGGATTGGCCGCCATCCCGTCGGCCGTCCGCCGCCACGCCGAGTCGAGGGTCTGGGCCAGGTTGGCCACGACCCTGGCCGGGTCGGTGTCCAGCGCCAGGTCCTCGCACGCCTGCTCCCGGCGTTGCTCCCACGTCTCGGGCGACAACAGCTCGGCCCGGGGGTCCCCCCAGCGGACGCTGCCCGGGGCGTACACGTCGCGTCTGCGGAGCCCGACTCGCAGACGGTCGAGTACGCAGCACGCGTAGGCCGCCCGGTCGACAATCCCCGTCTCCTGGTCCCTCACGTGGCGCTCCCAGGATGCGGTGACCACCTCCATGGGCACCTCGGTGTCGGGCAAGCGGGTTGTGCGGGGCCGCTCGGCCAGCCACGTCCCCAGGGCGCGGTAGGCATCGAGGACCGGTCGTGCCGGCGCCGTCGACTCCATGGCCACGGCGTCGATCAACAGCGGCAGGAACCGGCGGATTTGCGGATAGGCGGCCACTAACCGCTCGTGGAAGGGATCGTCGGGCGGCCGCATCAAGGTGGTGACCGTCCCCAGAACACCGATGATGACCTCCCGGTCGGTACGAAACGCTTCGAGCAGGGCGGCGATCGCGCCGTCGTCGTCGAGGGCATCGAGGACCGACTGCATCCTGGCCCGCAGCTCGCCGACGGCCCGGTCGTAGTCGCGCAGCTCTGCGGTCCGTCGCCGCTGGCCCCGGCTGGTGGCCGAGCGCTGGAGGTCGCCGAAGACGACGTCGAAGATGTCGATGACGTCGTCGCGGGCGCTGGTGGTTAGCACGTGGACGAAGGCGACCAGGGTGGCGACCCGGCGCTGGGGGGCCAGGTCGCCCAGCTGGGTGGCCCATGCGTCCTCGGCGTAGCGGGCCAGGGTGGCCACCCGTCGGGGAGGCAGGCCGGACAGGTCCAGCCCACCGACCCCCAGGGCGCGGACCTCGCTCAGGCGCTCGAGCGCCTGCACCAGCCCGGCGATGCTGGGGCTGAACGGCGGTCGCCGCAGGCGGTCGAGGTCAGAGCGGCGCTTCCCCTCCGGCACCACCAGGAGCGCTTCCAGGGCAGCGATGACCTCGGGAGCGGCCGCATGTGCGAGCCGAGACCACAGCCGCTGGGTGGCCCGCTCCCGGACGCTGCCCACCAGCCGGGTGAGGACCTGCTCTCCGGGTAGGACGACCCGGTCGGCGAGCATCTTGCGATGAGCGGCCCGGAACAGGGCGGCGGGGCCCATGTCGTCGGCCCAGGCCTGACGGTAGAGCGAGCGCAGGACCGAGACGATGGGCGCGGGGACGGCGCTGGGATCGGCGAGGAACGTCCCGATGGCCCGCAGGGTGACGAGCTGGGCGGCGAACCCCAGGCGGGTCACGTCCCCAGCTCGGCGCCGGGCCAGGCTTAGGTCCGCCTCGCTCAGATGGCACCAGCGACCCAGCCAGTCACGCTCGATGTTCTCGGGGAACCGGCCGTAGGCCGAGGGCTGGGGCGCCTCAGCGACGGCGATCGGCACGGGGTGGCGGCTTTCGGCGCGCCGGCGAGGGGACGACGTCGGTGTTGGGGGCGTCGCCATTCGCGGTCGAGCCGGTGAGGTGGCGGTAGATGGAGGCCCGGCTGACCCCTAGCACCCGGGCGATCGCCTCGACCGTGTAGTCCTTCGAGTCGTACATCTGGCGGGCGGTGGCCACCTTGTCGGGCGGCATGACCGTCGGCCGCCCGCCGTGGCGCCCCCGGGCTCGGGCCGCAGCCAGGCCGGCGTTGGTGCGCTCGCGGATCAGCTCTCGCTCGAACTCGGCCAGGGCACCGAAGATGTGGAACACCAGCTTGCCGCCCGAGGTGGTGGTGTCGATGTTCTCCGTCAGGCTGCGGAAGCCGACCTTGCGCTCGGCCAGCGCATTCACCGTGTCGATCAGGTGGCGCAGCGACCGGCCGAGACGGTCGAGGCGCCACACGACCACGGTGTCGCCGGGGCGGACCTGGTCGAACAGCTTGGCCAGCTCCCGGCGCTCGTCGAGTGCTCCCGACGCCCGGTCGGTGAAGACCCGGTAGCACCCCGCCGCCTTGAGGGCGTCGGTCTGAAGGCGCGAGTTCTGCTCGAGGGTCGAGATCCTGGCGTACCCCAGGAGGTCTCCCATGGCCGCCGACCGTATCAGAACCGGTGTCGAGAACCTCGAATGAGACGATGATTCTGGCCACGGGTTGTGAACGCGTCTGGAGGGTGTGAAGTGGATCGCTTGATGGCGCTGGTCTGAGGTCGATAACTGACGTAGACCGACCAAGGGTTGCCGTCGCCGGCAGTCGGCCTTCGCACCGGGCCCGACGTCGCTATCCATCGCTTCCGACCGCATCGCCCGAATATCGACCTACAGG
>JAIVIH010000068.1 GCA_020200615.1 Actinomycetota bacterium
GTCGTGCAGCCGTACGGCGAGCTGGAGCGCCTCATCGAGAGACAGGCTGGGGTTGATCATGTCCTTCTGGATCGTTCGCATCTCCAGCACGATGCCCTTCTCGCCGCCGGGGAGGGCGTCGGTCTTCGACCCGAGGGAGCCCAGGCCCTCCATGTAGTTAGCGTTCTCCAGGCCCTGAGTCTGCGCCGGGGTGTTGGCCGCGGTGTTCTGGCGGACGGACCAGGCCTGGTACGCCTCGGTGAAGCGGTCGCGTCCCTTGGCGATGTCGCGGGCCCAGTCCTCGATGGTCAGGTTGAGGGTCCACGTGTTGGTCGCGGTGATCAACTGCTCTGACATGTCGAGGTCGCCCAACGCCTCTTGGACGAGCTCGAGCCACGCCTCACACGCGCCGTCGCCACGGAGGGCGAGTTTCTGCTCGGTCGGCAGCAGGGAGAACATGCCGGCGAAGTCGGTGCGGTGCATGAGGGGGTACAGGGACTTGGCATAGGGCTGCTGGCCCGCTCCGTGGGCCATCCGGACGGCGGCTGTGAAGAACGAGAGCAAGCCCTCGAGGGCGCGAGTGTCGGGCCAGTTCCACTCGTGCCAGCCAATGCCGTACTGCACGGCGTCCCGCCCCTTCCCGGCCGAGTCGGCCATGATCTTCGAGACGCGGGTGAACTTCTGCATGGGCACGAGCTGGCTTCGACCCAGGTCGGTGGGGAGTTGGTTGCCTGGGAGGTTGTAGTCGAAGCCGAGCCGCCCGAGCAGCGACGGCAGCGACGCCAGCGAGAAGCCCGCCGAGGCCTGCATCTTCACCTGGATACCCCCGCCGGGAGCCTTCATGACGGCGTTGCCGGGGACCTTGAGTGCCTTCATCGTGCTCTCGCTCGACCACATCCACTCACGTCCGGCCGTGTCGGTCTCCGGCATCTTGGCGATCGTCTGGCCCATCTTGGTGATGCCCTTGACCGCGCCCTGCAGCTCCTTGAGCCCCGCCGGTGTCTCGGCGAAGGGCTTGGTCACGAACTCGATGCTGGCCTTGGTGCGGCCGAGAGCATCCTTGTTGTTCATGTCCTCGTCAGCCTGGAGCTCGAAGCCGCTGCCGCGGCTGAGGACGTCCTTCTTCTTGTACCAGCGGACGTCGGCGAGGGGAATGGTCCGCCGGCTCGGCTTGGCCTTCCGCTCCTGCGTGTTCAGGGCTCGAGTCAGCTGGGCGGGTTTGGCCGATTCGCTCTCGAACTCGAAGCCGATCGCCCGCTGAAGCCGATGCGCTGAACCGTCCTGCTGGAGGGTGTGGGTCAGCTCGTGGGCCAGGAGGTGCTGTCCGGACGTGCTGCCGGGCCGGTACTGGCCTTGGGCGAAGAAGATGTCGCTACCCACGGTGAACGCTCGCGACTGCATGGAACGGTTGAGGGCGTCGGCCTCGGTGCCGGCGTGAACCCGGACGCCCCTCAAGTCGGCACCCATGGCCCCCTCCATGCGCCCCAGGACGGTGGAGGGTAGGGGGCGGCCGCCCGACCGGGCCGAGCCGATGTCGCGTTCGAGCCCGGCGTCGACGGGCCCGCCTTCAAGACCGATGGTCGCTTCGGACGGGGCGGGGCGCCGCTGAATGAGCCGGCTGACCCGCATGTCGTCGTCGTCGAGGACGGAGCCGTCCGATGTGGGGCCGGCGACCCGGTGCATCACATCGTCGGCGACCCGGTCGGCCTCCCGCTCGTAGCGGTCGCCGGCGGGGCCGACGCGGAGCTTGTGCTGGACGGCAAGGTTGCCCTGCAGCCCTGCAGCAGTCGCCCGACGTTGCGGTTGCCGATCGACCGCTGGAGGGCGAGGATCGCCGTCCTCCGGTCGGCCGAATCAGGCCGTACCTGGCCCAGGGCCTTCGCTTCTTCGCTCCGCAGCCGCGGCTGCCTCGCCCTATCCCCCAAATGACGACGACGCATGTCCCTGAAGGTACCGCTGCGGCCGCCGCTACGGAAGGGAACGGGCCCTGGTGTGCGGGCACGAACTATCGTTCCTGAACCCTGAGCAGAACCGGAGGGAACAGTGCCTGCCACCAGCCCCGCGATGAGTCCGTCCCGATCCCCGCGATCCCCTCAACCCCGCTGGCGGTGCCTCACCGGCGCCCTCGTGATCGTCGCCGCCTTCGGTGGTGTCGCCTGTGGCGATGACGACGACGCCCCGACCGAGGCGAAGTCCGACTTCACCGCCTATTGCGACGCCGCGTTCAGAATCGAGAGCTACTTTGCCGAGGATCCCGACGTTGACTTCCAGAACGCCCCGCCGGAGCAGATCGCGGCGGCCGTGAAGACCTACCTCGATGGCGCCAAGCCGCTCATCGATGCCGCCGTCCCCTTGGTGCCGGCCGAGATCAAGCCTGAAATCGACACCCAGGTGCGGGCCTTCGAACAGGCACGGGCTGGGGGCGATCCCGAGGCCCCGTTCGAGACCCCGGAGGTCATGGAGGCCGCGGAGAAGTCGCACGCCTTCGATCTGGAGAACTGCGGCTGGGGCAAGGTCGACGTCACGACCAAGGAGTACAGCTTCGACGGGCTTCCCGGTGACCTGAAGGCGGGAAAGACGAGCATCGACATCGAGAACGAGGGCAAGGAGCTGCACGAGATCGTCCTGCTCTCCAAGAACCCGGGCGTGACCGAGAGTTTCGACCAGCTCCTCGAGCTGCCCCAAGAGCAGGCCATGACCAAAGTCACCCCCGTAGCCGGGGCCTTCGCCTCGCCGGGAGAGACGGACTACGTGGTGACGACTCTGACCGCGGGCGAGTACCTCGCCGTGTGCTTCATCCCTCAGGGCCTCAAGTCGGAGGAGGCCCAACCCGCGGCCGATGCCAAGCCCCACTTCGCGCTGGGCATGAAGAAGGAGATCACCGTCTCCTGAGCCGCCGGTGACGCCCTGGCCCGGTGCGAACCCGGGTCAGGGCTCCGGAAGCGATCAGCCCCTGCGATACAAGCGTGTGGTCAGGGGGGCGAACACCGCGGTCAGCGCGACCGCGACGGCCAGCACGATGACGATGTCTCTCGCCTCGGAGTTCCCGCCCATGAGCCCGCGGGAGACGGTCGCCAGCGTCGAGATGGGGTTGATGTTGACGAAGGCCTCGAGCGGTCCCGGAAGCGTCTCGGGGTCGACGAAGACGTTGGACAGGAACGTGAGCGGGAAGATGCCCATGAAGCCGGCGTTCATCACTGCGCTGGGCGAGCGCAGGAGCAGCCCGAGGGTCGTGAAGACCCACGACAGCCCGAAGGCGAAGACCACTACCAACGCCAATGCCGCTACCGCACCGCCCACGCCGGCGTCCGGCCGGAAGCCGAGGACGACGCCGACCAGGATGATCACCGTTCCCGCCAGCAGGTAGCGCACGCTGTCGCCGAGCATGGATCCCATCAGGGGCGCCGGCCGCCAGATTGGCAGGGAGCGGAAGCGGTCGACCACTCCCTTGGTCAGGTCCGTGTTGAGGGCGATACCGGAGTAGACGGTGGTGAACAGCACCGACATCACTAGGATCCCGGGCAGCAGGTAGTTGAGGTACTCCCCAGTGGACCCGGCAACCTCACCGCCGAACACGTAGGTGAACATCACGACGAACATCACCGGGGTGATGGTCACGTCGAGGAGCTGCTCGGGGACGTGCTTGACCTTGAGCATCCCCCGCCAGCCGAAGGTGAGGGCGGCGGAGAGGGCACTGGCCTGAGGCGGGCGCTCGGTGGAGGAGATCGCCCTGCGTACGGCGGCCTCGTCGGCGGCGGTCATGAGGTCGGCGGTGGTCGACGGCTTAGAGCTCATGCTCCTTGCTCCTCTTCGATAGGCTCCGGTTGGTCTGTCGTCGCCTGTTCGACGGGCCGGCCGGTGAGGGCCAGGAAGACCTCGTCGAGACTGGGCTGGCCGAGGGAGAAGTCGGCGATCCGCACGCCCGACCGGGCCAGCTCGGCGACGGCGACGGCGCCCCGCCCGGCGTCGGAGCAAGGGGCCGAGAGAGCCGCGGGATCGGGCTCGAGCACAACGTCGCCGAGCTCGCGCTCCAGGACCCTCTGCGCCTCGGGTCGCTGCTCGGGGTCGAGCAGACGCACCTGCAGAGCGCCCGAGCCCACGGAAGCCTTCAGCTGCCCGGGTGTCCCCTCGGCGATGACTTTGCCGTGGTCTATGACGGCGATGCCGTCGGCCAGCTGGTCGGCCTCCTCCAGGTACTGGGTGCAGAGCAGGATCGTCGTCCCCTCCGCGACCAGGGCCCGGATAATCCCCCAGACCTGGTTGCGAGAACGGGGGTCGAGGCCCGTGGTCGGCTCGTCGAGGAACATCAGCTCCGGGGTAACCACGATGCTGGCGGCCACGTCGAGCCTGCGCCGCATGCCTCCCGAGTAGGTCTTGACCAGACGTCCAGCGGCGTCGGACAGCCCGAACGCGTCCAGCAGCTCGGCGGCCCGGTCCTTGGATGCCTGTCGCTTCAGGCCCAGCAGGCGGCCCAGAAGGACCAGGTTCTCGTGGCCGGTGAGATCCTCGTCAACCGAAGCCAGCTGGCCGGTAAGGCTGACGGCTCGGCGGACGGCGTCGGCGTCCTCGACGATGTCGTGGCCGAGAACCCGGGCGCTGCCGGCATCGGGGCGGATGAGCGTCGCCAGCATGCGGATGGTCGTCGTCTTCCCTGCGCCGTTGGGGCCGAGAACGCCGTACACCGAGCCCCGGCGCACCGAGAGGTCGACGCCGTCCACGGCGAGGGTGTCCCCGAAGGACTTGACGAGGCCGGTGGCCTCGATGGCGAGAGACGATTGCATCGTCAAGCTGACTCCTCGGATCGGCGGTGATGTGGTCGCTCCAGGGACGGCGTGGAATCCCGAAACTCATCGGTACCACCTCACCGGGTGCGATGGCGATCCCTTTATTCAGCCGTGGTGCGACCCTACCTCCGGGTCGTCGCCACCGGGTCAGACGGCTCGAGCTCGTCGATGCCGTCTGGAATGCAGCAGGACGTCGTCGTACAGCTGCTCGTAGAGGGGCACGATCCGGGTATGGGCGAAGCGGGTGGCGTGGGCCGCAGCCACCTCGGAGAGGGCTTGATGCTCGAGGGGGTCGGAGAACAAGCTCACGGCCCACTCGACGGCCTCGTCGTGGCCACCCACGGGGAAGAGAAACCCCGTCCGTTCGTGCACGACCACTTCCGGCAGCCCTCCCACGCGGGTGGCCAGTACTGGAACCCCGCAAGCCATGGCTTCGAGCGCCGCGAGGCAGAAGCTCTCGGACAGGCTGGTCATGAGCAGCAGGTCGGTCCGGCTGAGGATCTCGGGGACGTCATCTCGTAGACCCCAGTACCGGACGTCCTGGTCGCCGTGTCCGGCAAGGAGAGCCCGGACCTCGCTCAAGGTCGGCCCGTCCCCCACGAGCCACAGCTCGGCGTCGACCCGCTGGCGTACTCCAGCGAATATCCGGACCATGCTCGCGGGATCCTTGACGGCTCGGAAGTTCGAGACGTGCGCTAGGCGCGGCCGGCCCTTGTGAGGGAGGGCTCGCGGGAAGCGGGTGAGGTTCAGAAAGTTCGGGATGATGATCGGGGCGACCGGCAGCGAGAACAGCTCGGTCGCCAGACGGGCATGGCTGGACGAGACGGTGGTGATCGCGTCGAGCTCCCGGAGCGCTGTCGCCAGCCGGGACCTTGTGTGGGGGTTTCGGCCGTGCACGCTGACATCGGTGCCGTGGAGGGTTCCCACGAAGGCGGGTGCCGCCTTGCCGAGGCGCTCCCTAGCCACCTGCGCCAGGAAGCCGAAGGGCACGGCGTAGTGAAAATGAACGACGTCGAGTTCCTCCTCGACGATCGTCCTGATCAGCTCGGACAGGAAGAGTTCGAACTCAGCGGCCGACCACTCAGTGTGGAGCCCTTCCCATCCGTGCGCCGGCTGCTCCTCGCCCAGGACCCGGTGGGAAACGACACCGCCGCCCGGTGGGCTGAACGGTCTGGTCAGGGTCAGGAGGTGCACCTTGTGTCCGCGAAGGCTCATCTCCTCGGAGAGGGACGCAGCGATCCGGGCGCTCCCTCCGCATCCGGGATGGGCCATCATTCCCAGTCTCACGGCCGGCGTCGCCTGGTCATGCGCTCCGCCTTTCCGGA
>JAIVIH010000069.1 GCA_020200615.1 Actinomycetota bacterium
TCCTGGGTGGGCGGGGCGGGCTTGTCGGCCCGCTGGATCAGGATCAGGGCCGAGAGGGCCGACACCCCGACCGCGACGGCGGCACCTACCGCGATCCACGTCTTGCGCGCCATGTTCCTCTCCCGCCTCGGTTCCGCCGACGGTAGTGGCGCTGGGCCGGTCCGCCGGACCAAGGGGGCTGGCACCCCCGATCGGGCGCGGGTGCCACCACCCTCGACGGCCCGCCCGAACGGCGCGAAGGTGAACGGGACGTGAGCGGGGAGGGGACGGTGGGCGGAATGGTGCGCGGACAGGTGGACGGCTTCGGGCCCCAGGGGGGCGACCCGTCGCGCCGGGTGACGATGGACCTCAGCACGTGCGTCAATCGCTACGGCCCCGCACCGGCCGCCCTGGAGGCGCTGCGGTCGGTGTCAGGGTCCGACATCCTCATGCACCCCTACGACGCACCGGCCCGGATGAAGGCGCTCTACGCCTGGGCTGTCGGCGTGGACGAGGACGACGTGCTCCCCGGGCGGGGCGCCAGCGAGTTCATCTGGGCGATGGGGCGCAACGTCGACCCCGCCACCGTCGCCATCCCTCTTCCCGGCTACACCGACTACCTGAAGGCGTTTCCCGGGCGCGGGTTCACCATGGCCGGGGAGCAGGTGCCCTCACTCGAGCAGCTCGACGCGGCGATGAGCGTGGCCGGGCTCGTGATCGTCTCCAACCCCCACAACCCGACCGGCGCGCTACTGCCCCGAGACGGCATTCTCGACGTCGCCCGCGCCCACCCCGCGGCGACCGTCGTCGTCGACGAGTCCTACATCAACTTCGCGCCCGACCCTGCGTCAGCGTCGGTCATCGGCTGCGACCTTCCCAACGTCGTCGTGCTGCGCTCGACGTCGAAGTTCTACGGCATCGCCGCCGCCCGGGCCGGCATCGCCTGGTGCCGCGACCGCGACCGCTTGCGGGGTCTGATCGGCCCCCAGGAGAACTGGGGGCTGTCCGGTATCGACGTGCGGGTGGCGTGCGCTGCGGTCCACTCGTGGGACTGGGCCGACCAGACCCGGGCGCAGATGCACGAGGACAACCGGTGGCTGGCGGCAGCTCTGGCCGGGCTTCCCGAGTTCGAGCTGTGGCCGAACGAGAACGTGCACTTCCAGTTCGGGTGGACGGACCGGCCGGCGGCCCTGGCCGAGTGGTTCGCGGAGTCGGGGATCGGCGTTCGGCCCCTGGGCGCGGCCCACGGCGTGAGCCCGGGGGCGCTGCGCATCGTCGCGCCCAGGGTCGACGAGCGGTCGCGCTTTGCCGACGCGGTTACGGCGATCCGCCGGCGCTTCTCCCTCACCGGCGCTTCCACGTAGGCCCCGTGCCTCAGCCGAGGAGCGTGGGAGCGGCAGGGACCGCGCTGGCCGCCGGGGGGGCGGTCGCCTACGGCGTTACCGTGGTCGTCGGCCGGAGCCTGGCCGACGCTGGTCTCGGTCCGGCGACGGCGCTCGGCGTCCGGTTCGGCGTGGCCGCCGTCTGCCTCCTGGCCCTGCTCGGACTGCGCCGGGCGCCCCTGCGGCCCCTGCCCGGGGAGCTCCGCCGGATCCTTCTCCTCGGCGCCGTGGGCTACACGGCGGAGTCGACCCTCTTCTACCTGTCCCTCCAGCGGGGGACGGCTGCCGCCTGCGCCCTGCTGTTCTACGCCTATCCCGCCATCGTGTCGGTCATCGAGGTGGCGCGCGGCCGCGAACGGCCCACGCGGGCCACGCTCGCCGCCCTGCTGCTCTCGGTCTCGGGAACCGCGGTCGTCGTCGCCGCGGGGAGCGACGTCTCGATCAGCGGGGCCGGCATCGCCTTCGCCCTCGGGTCGGCCGCGACGTACGCCGTGTACCTGCTCGTGGGGCGGGAGCTGGGCCGGCGGAGCGATCCCATGACGGCCGCCTGCTGGGTGGCTATCGGCGCCTCGGCCAGCAGCCTGGCGCGCGGCGCACTCACGTCGTCGTTGTCCGATCCCCGGGACCACCTCGGCCAGCTGGCGTTGTACGGGGTCGCCACCGCCGTCGCCTTCTGGCTGATCTTCGCCGCCCTCGCCCGCATTGGCACCGCCCGCACCGCCGTCGTCTCCACCCTCGAGGCCTTCTCCGCCATCGTGCTGGCGGCCGTCTTCCTGGGCGAGAAGATCACCGCCGCCCAGGCTGCAGGAGGTGCCGCCATCCTCGTGGCCGCCGGGATCATCGCGGCCACGGCCTCGTCGAACCGGCCCCCCGAGGACCCGCCCTTGACTATGGGAGCCGAGGTGGTGGCCACCTCGGCCTGACTGGGGCGGGGGTCAGGCCTTGGACGACGCCTCGGCCGCGTAGCCGATCACGCCGATCAGGAGCATCACCGCGCCGGTGAGGCCCAGCCACACGCCGAACACGAGGGCGTTGGCCAGCACGACGCCGCCGCAGGCGATGGCGAAGGGCCAGATGCTGCTGGAGGGGAAGTAGCCGATGTCGCCCGCCTCGTCGCCGGGGTCGGCGTCGCCCCGGTCCTCCGGCCGGGCCCCTCCCCGCCGTGACCACAGGGCCAGCCAGCCCGCCACCATCAGCACCGCGGCCACGGCCAGGGCCAGCATGGTCGTCCCCGCCTGCTCGTAGCTGACGAACCAGTAGATGCTGCCGGTGAGGGCGAAGAAGGCGCCGGCGCCGGCGAAGAGCATCCACTCGACCTTCATTTGGCCACCTGGCCCGCTTTCTCCTCCGCCGCCACTCGGGCATCGTAGGCAGGGCGTTCCGACCGGATGGGCGGAAGGTGGTCGAAGTTGTGCTCGGGCGGAGGGGACGACGTCGTCCACTCGAGGGAGTAGCCGCCCCAGGGATCGTCTCCCGCGGGCTCTTTCCGCCGGGAGGACACCCAGAGGTTGACCAGGAAGGCGGCGACTCCGAGGGCAGCGACGAAGGCACCGACGGTGGATAGCAGGTTGAGCGCCCCCCAGCCCCGGGCCTCCTCGTAATCGACCACCCGGCGGGGCATGCCCCGCAGCCCGAGGAGGTGCTGGGGCCAGAAGGCGACGTTGAAGCCCAGGAACAGCAACCAGAAGTTGACCTTCCCCCAGCCCTCCCTCAGCCGCCAGCCGGTGAACTTGGGCCACCAGAAGTAGAGGCCGGCGAACAGGCCGAACACGGCCGACCCGAACAGCACGTAGTGCATGTGGGCGACCACGAAGTAGGTGTCGGTCACGTGGAAGTCGAACGGGGGCGCAGCCAGCATGGGACCGGTCAGGCCGCCGATGAGGAACACGAGCAGGAAGCCGATGGCGAAGAGCATGGGCGTCTCGAAGCTGATCTGCCCCTTCCACATGGTGCCGATCCAGTTGAAGAACTTCACCCCGGTGGGGACGGCCACCAGGTAGGTGAGCGCGGAGAAGAAGGGGAGCGACACCGCTCCGGTGGCGAACATGTGGTGGGCCCACACCGCCGTGGAGAGGGAGGCGATGGCCAGGGTGGCCAGCACGAAGCCCCGGTAGCCGAACAGGCGCTTGCGGGAGAAGACGGGAATGACCTCGGTGACGACCCCGAAGAAGGGCAGGGCCACGATGTACACCTCGGGGTGGCCGAAGAACCAGAACAGGTGCTGCCACAGGATCGGGACGCCTCCACCCGGGGCCTCGAAGAAGTGGGCGCCGAGGTGGCGGTCGGCGTAGAGCAGGGCCATGGAGGCGGTCAGCACCGGGAAGGCCAGCAGGATCATGAAGCTGGTGATGAGGATGTTCCAGGTGAAGATGGGCATCCGGAACATGGTCATCCCCGGCGCCCGGAGGGAGATCACGGTCACGATGAGGTTCACCGCGCTGAGCACGGCCGACACCCCGGTGATGACGAGGGCCGCGATCCACAGGTCGGCCCCGGCGCCAGGGGAGTGCACGGCGTCGGAAAGGGGGGTGTAGGCCGTCCACCCGAACGACGCCGCCCCCCGGGAGGTGAGGAACCCGGAGACCATGGTGAGCCCGCCGCCGAGGAACAGCCAGTAGGACAGCGCGTTCAGCCTGGGGAAGGCCATGTCCGGGGCGCCGACGTGGAGGGGCAGCAGGTAGTTGCCGAGACCAACAGCCATGGGCACGGCGAACAGGAACATCATCACGCTGCCGTGCATGGTGAACAGCTGGTTGTAGGTGCCGGCCCCGACCACCTGGACGCCGGGCTGGGCCAGCTCGGCCCGGATGAGAAGGGCCAGGACGCCCCCGACCAGGAAGAAGGCGAAGGCGGTGAGCATGTAGAGGATGCCGATGCGCTTGTGGTCGGTGGTCGACAGCCAGCCCATCAGGCCGCCCGTGTGCGATCTGGGCTCCGGGTCCTGGGACGGCGGGGCCGCCTCCTCCTCGACGAGCGTCACCCGACCCTCACCG
>JAIVIH010000314.1 GCA_020200615.1 Actinomycetota bacterium
AAATTCACCGAGTTGAGGACGGGACGGCCTCCGATCCACTGGAGGCCGGTCTCGATGACCTGGGGCTCGGTGGAGTCGAGAACGAGGGGCACGCCGACCTGGGTGGCGAACCGGCGCGTGATCTCGTCCATGTCCGAGACCCCATCCTCGCCCGTGTAGTCGACGCAGACGTCGACCAGGTGGGCACCCTCCTTCAACTGTTCCCGGCCCATGGTCACGCACGTGTCCCAGTCGTCGGCCAGCATGGCTTCGCGGAACTTCTTCGACCCGTTGGCGTTGGTGCGCTCGCCGATGACCAGGAAGGAGACGTCCTGGCGGAAGGGGACGGACGTGTAGATGGAGGCCGCGCCGGGCTCGTGCACCGGCTCCCGCCGGGCGGGCTCGAGGTCCCGGCAGCGGTCGACCACGGCCTTGAGGTGCTCAGGCGTCGTCCCGCAGCAGCCGCCGATCACCGTCACACCGAGGTCCGTGACGAACCGCGCCTGGTGCTCCGCCAGCTGCTCGGGCGACAGGTCGTAGTGCATCTTGCCGTCGACGACGGAGGGCAGGCCGGCGTTGGGCAGGCACGCGACGGGGACCCGACAGTGCTGCGACAGGTGCCGGAGGTGCTCGTGCATCTCGGTGGGACCGGTGGCGCAGTTCAGGCCGATGACGTCGGGGCGGAGGGCGTCGAGGGTGGTCAGCGCCGCGCCCATCTCGGTGCCGGGCAACATGCGCCCGGTGAGCTCCATCGTCACCTGCACCTGGAGCGCGGCCTGGCGTCCGGTGGCGGCCATGGCCCGCCGGCAGGCGATCAGGGCGGCCTTGGCCTGCAGGATGTCGAACACGGTCTCGATGAGGAGGATGTCGACCCCGCCCTCGAGCAGGCCCCGGGCCTGGACCTCGTAGCCGTCACGGAGGTCGGCGAAGCGGATGTGGCCGAGGGACGGGAACTTCGTGCCGGGCCCGATGGAGCCGGCGACCCACCGGGGCTCACCGGGCTTGGCGTAGCCGTCGGCCACCTCGCGCGCGATCCGGGCGGCCTTGAAGTTGAGATCGTGGGAGCGGTCGGCGATCCCGTACTCGGCCAGGGTGACGCCGAGGGCGCCGAAGGAGTTCGTCTCAACGACCTCGCAGCCCACCTCGAAGAACGAGGCATGGAGATCGGCGATCACATCTGGACGGGTGTCGACCAGGATCTCGTTGCAGCCCTCGAGGCTGGGACCGCCGAAGTCTCCCGCCGTCAGCTCTCGCGCCTGAAGGTTGGTGCCGGAGGCGCCGTCGTAGATGACGACGCGCTCCCGAACGGCGTCGAGGTAGCTCTGGGACATCAGCGGCAAGGCTACCGGTGAGCCGGATCGTGGCGACCCGGGTTTGTGTCGGGTCTGGCCGTCAGCGCGGGAACCCCCGGGAACGGTGCTCTTGGAACCGGGCGTAGAACTCGCCGGGGGTGACGCCGAAGCTCTCGGTGAACGCCGTCTCCCAGGGCGTGCTCCGTGACAGCGACCTCCAGTAATCCCGGAACGAACCCACGCCCGTCCCGGCGATGAGGAGCTCGGCGGCGAGGAACGACAGCGGGTAGCTGAACTCGTCGTCATCCGACGACCGCCGCTCCATGGTCTGGAGCGAAGGCGTGTCCGGGGCCACGCGGCGCAGGGAGAACTCGCGGGTCTCGTTTTCGGTGGCCAAGCCGGCGGCGATGAGGGCCCGGTAGCCGAGCAGCTCGGCCGAGCCCTCGAGGAGCCAGACCGGCCCTACCGCCTCCCGCGGCGCACCCACGTCCTGTTGCCAGAAGTGCATGAACTCGTGGGCGGCGACGTGCGACAGCAGCCACGGCGGGCCCTCCATAACCGGGCGCGCGCCGGCATAGAGCACGATGTGGTTGGCGCCGTAGACCACCCCCACCGTCGACGAGCTCGTCGTCGTCGCTCGCACGTCCACGCAGATGGGCTCGTCGAATCGGAACCCGCCCAAGGTCTCCTCGACCAGGCGCTGTCCGGCCCGGACGCCCTCCGAAACCCTGGCCTGTTTGACGTCCCCCACGGACGCCTCGAAGAAGATCACGACGGGACCGATGAAGTCGACCGGACCGGCCGCGGGCGCACCTATCCCCTGGGGGATGGGGCTGCAATCGTCGATCGAATCGACCGTGGGCCGAGTCGGGGGCGGCGCCGTGGCCGGGGAGACAACCCCGGTTGAAGACGGGGATGCCGGGGGTGGTGACGCCGGTGCGGATCGCCCCGGACCGCAGGCCGCGAGCGCCCCCGCCACGGCCAGGACGGGGAGCCACCGGAAACGGCGGAGGAGGCCAGGTGGAGAGGGCACGACGGCACAACCTACGGCCTCGGCCCCTGGATTCCGGTCGCGACCGGCGGGCCCGGGGAGCGCTCCGAGTGGCCCCAGCCAGTCCGGCCGCGGTCCTCCTCTTGGGGACCTAGGTGCTGCTGTGATAGAAACCCCCTGCCTATAGCCAATGGGGCGGTCGCGCATCGGTCGACCGGGGGGGACTGCCGATGTCCGTGTTCGTCGTTCTCGGCCTCATCTGGGCCGCGGTCCGGGTACCGCCCTACGTCGCCCTCCTCGCCCGGCAGCGTCAGCTGGCGATGCGCCGCCGCGGGTTGGCCGTGCCGCCCGCCGCTGCTCGCCGCCCGGCCGTGCCCGGCGTTCGCCCCCGCAAGGGCCCCGAGCCCGCTCTCGCTCCTTTCCTGCAGTCCACGGCCATCCTCCGCCACTAGGGCATCTCTTCCGGCGCCGGGGCTCGCCTCGACGGCGGCCTTCTAGGCTCCCGCGGACGTGAGGATCTACACACGCCGCGGTGACGACGGCACGACGGGACTGCTGCACGGAGGCCGGGCCCGCAAGGACGCGGCCGTGGTCGAGGCGGGCGGAGCGGCGGACGAGGCTCAGGCCGCCATCGGAGTGGCTCGGGCTCACGCTCCCCGGGACTCCGAGCTCGACCGGCTCCTGGTTGACGTGGAGCGTGACCTCTGGGTCCTCATGGCCGAGCTGGCCACCTCGGAGGAGCAGCGAGCCCGGCTCGTCCCGGGACGCTCCCTGGTGACGGCCGACATGGTCGGGCGCCTGGAGCCCCTGATCGACGACCTCAGCGACCGCTTCGACCTGCCGGCGGAGTTCGTGGTTCCGGGACAGTCGGTGCCGTCGTCGTACCTCGACCTGGCCCGAACCGTCGTGCGACGAGCCGAACGCAGGGCCCTCGCCGTCGTGCCCGACCAATCCCAGGTCGTGCCCTACCTGAACCGCCTGTCCGACCTGTTGTGGACCATGGCCCGCTGGCAGGAGGACGGTTTCCTCCCCGCCCGACCAGACGAGGAACCCGCGTGACCATCGCCTTCACCCTGACCGACCGCATCCCCGACGACGTCACCGTCGTGGGCGTGCCCGTGTTCTCGGGTCGGACCCTGCCCGAGGGGGCGACGCCGAGGCCCGACATCGACTACCTCGCCCGCCGGGGGTTCGAGGGCAAGGTCGGCGAGACGATGACGACCGGCCCGGGATCCCCCGACGGCGGTCCCACGCTCGTGGCCGTGGGAATGGGGCCGCGGGACGCGGTCGACGCCTCGAGCGGGGAGGGCGCCTGGCGGCGGCCGTGGTCCTGGCCCGGGACCTCGTGAACGAGCCGGCGGGAAGCCTCACGCCCCAGCGGCTGGCCGAGGTGGCGGCGGAGATCGCCGAGCAGGAGGGCCTGACCCTCAGCGTGCTGGACGAGCCCGCCATCGCCGGCGAGCGCCTGGGCGGGCTCCTGGGGGTGGCCCGGGGCTCCACTGAGCCGCCGCGACTCCTCGAGCTGGTCTACGACCCACCCGACGCCAGAGCGACGGTGGCCATCGTGGGCAAGGGGATCACCTTCGACTCCGGTGGGCTGTCCATCAAGACGGCCGAGGGCATGGAGACGATGAAGACCGACATGTCGGGGGCAGCCGCGGTGCTCGCCGCCATGTCCACCCTGCCCTCCTTGGAGCCGGGGGTGAAGGTCATCGCCATCATCCCCGCCACCGAGAACATGCCCGGGGGCAGCGCCACCAAGCCGGGCGACGTCCTGCGCATCCGCAACGGCAAGACGGTGGAGGTGCTCAACACCGACGCCGAGGGACGGCTGGTGCTGGCCGACGGGCTCTCCCTGGCCGTGGAGGCGGGGGTGGACGCCATCCTCGACCTGGCCACCCTGACCGGCGCCTGCAAGATCGCCCTGGGCCCTCGCATCGCCGGGCTCATGGGCAACGACGAGGGCTGGATCGACCAGATTCGTCAGGCCGCGGCCCGGGCGGGAGAGGCGGTGTGGCCCCTCCCCCTTCCCGAGGAGTACCGCAAGCTCCTGGACTCCGAGGTGGCCGACCTCAAGAACATCGGCGGCCGCTGGGGCGGCGCCCTCACCGCCGGGCTCTTCCTGAGGGAGTTCGTGGCCGACGTGCCGTGGGCCCACCTCGACATCGCCGGCCCGGCGCGGAGCGAGGAGGACGACGGCTACGTGCCCAAGGGAGGAACCGGGTTCGGCGTGCGCACCGTGGTGGAGGCGGTGGCCTCCTTCCGCAAGCCGAGAGGCTGACCCCGGCAACGGGGGTGGGCGCCGGCCGGCGAGGTGAGCAGCACCGGCCGGCGCCTCCGTCGGCGGCCGGTCGTGGGTCGGCCGCCGGACGGGAATCTCCTCAGGCCGCGTCCAGCGGATCCGACCCCTCGTCGAGCGGACCTTCGGCACCGCTGGCCGCGGCCAGGGCTCGGCGGTGGCGGTCCCAGGCCCACGCCGACGCCTCCTGGGCCAGCGCCGGGTGGAACTTCCAGCGCAGCAGCTGCCGCTCGGCCGCCTCCCGGTCCTCCCCCAGCTCGAACAGGCTGAGGGCCAGGCGGCGTGACCGGCGCCGCAACTGCTCGGCGGCGGGAACCCTCAGCTCCGACTCCTGCCACTCACGGTGGGCCTCCTGCAAGGACGGCGGCAGGCGCAGGAGCTGACGACGGTTGAGCGGGGGGAGCTTGCGCCGCACGGCCAAGGTTCCGTCGGTCCGGGCCTCAGCCAGCTCGAACCGGCAGCAGCGGCCAAGGGATCGCATGAAGGGCGAGTGCCGTCCGCCGCGGCCTCCGAGCCCGAGGATCTGGGCCGTCTCCAGGAGATCGAGCTGGAAGCCGGCGGGGTTGATCTCCAGCTCGGCAGCCAGGAGGCGCAGGAGCCAGGTGGTGCTGGGGCCCAGCACTCCCAACCAGAACCGCTCGACATAGGCGGATCGAGGGTCGTGACCGAGAGCGTCGATCACGGGATCGGGCCAGGGGCGGACAGGCAGAGCGACAGGTTCGGGGGAAGCATCGTCGGCAAGCAATGTGCTCATGCGGGGTGGCCTTCCAACGAGCTGGTAGGACGTGACAGTATTTCATGCTGTCTCAATGTTTCTAACTGCCATTGGGGTCGGCGTCAAGTGGCTTCCGGGGGCGGCAGACTGATCGGGTGCCGACGGTTGACGATCCCGCCCTGCTGACCGCAGTACGAGCCCGGCTGCAGGAGGCCCGGCGGGTGCTCGTCCTGACCGGCGCCGGCATCTCCACCGATTCGGGGATCCCCGACTTCCGCGGCCCCCAGGGTGTGTGGACCCGCAACCCGGCGGCACAGCGAACGTCCAACATCCGCGACTACGTGGCCGATCCCGAGGTGCGCAAGCTGGCCTGGCGCAACCGCCTGGCGTCCCCGGCGTGGACGGCGCAGCCCAACCCCGGCCACCGTGCGCTGGTGGCCCTGGAGCGCCAGGGCCGGCTCCTGCTGCTCGTCACCCAGAACATCGACGAGCTCCACCAGCGGGCAGGCAGCGACCCCGACCTCGTGGTCGAGCTCCACGGCACCATGCGTCAGGTGATGTGCCTGTCATGCGGCGAGCGGGGCCCCATGGAGCCGGTCCTCGACCGTCTCCGCGCCGGGGAGGACGATCCGGAATGCCAAGCGTGCGGCGGCATCCTCAAGTCGGCCACCATCTCCTTCGGGCAGGACCTGGTGGCGGCCGACCTGGAGCGGGCCTTCCGGGCGGCGACCGAGTGCGACGTGCTGCTCGCCGTCGGCTCGACCCTCACCGTCTCCCCCGCGTGCTCGCTGGTTCCCATCGCCGGGCAGGCGGGGGCGACGGTAGTCATCGTGAACGACCAGCCCACGCCCTACGACGACCTGGCCGAGGCCGTCCTGCGGGGGCCCATCAGCGAGGTACTGCCCGCGGTCGTGCCCGGGATCTCCTGAGGGTCCGAGGGGCGGCCCCGGCTGCGGGGAATGTCGACCTCTGCGGTAAGGTTTACCCCGGTACGACACCCACTGCGGGAGTAGCGATGCCCACATTTCGAGACCTGCTGGCCCAGACCAAGAGCGAGATCCGCGAGGTCGACGGCGACGCCGCCGCCGGCCTCCTGGAGTCCCGCCCGAGGCCGGTAGTCCTCGACGTGCGGGAGGCCGACGAGTACCAGCAGGGCGCCATTCCCGGCGCGGTTCACATCCCCCGGGGCTTCCTCGAGAGTCAGATCGAGAACAGGGTCCCCGACCACGACGCCCCCATCGTCGTGTACTGCGCCGGAGGAACCCGCTCCGCCTTCGCGGCCAAGACCCTGAACGAGCTGGGCTACACCGACGTCGTATCCCTCGCCGGCGGGTTCGGGAAGTGGAAGAACGAGGGCCGGTCGTGGGACACGCCCCGCACCCTGGCCCCCGAGCAGCGCAACCGCTACCACCGGCACCTCCTCCTCCCGGAGGTGGGCGAGGCCGGCCAGCAGAAGCTGCTGGACTCCAAGGTGCTCCTTCTCGGCGCCGGGGGCCTCGGCTCCCCCGCCGCCCTGTACCTGGCTGCGGCAGGCGTGGGCACCATCGGCATCGTCGACATGGACTCGGTCGACGAGTCCAACCTTCAGCGCCAGATTCTCCACAACCTTGACCGAGTCGGGGACCGCAAGGTGGACTCGGCCAAGAAGACCCTGACCTCGCTGAACCCCGATGTCGACGTCGTCGGCTTCGACGTTCGCCTGGGCGCCGACAACGTGCTCGACATCATCGACGGGTTCGACGTGATCGTCGACGGGACCGACAACTTCCCCACCCGCTACCTGGTGAACGACGCCTCTCTGCTGAAGCGCATCCCGGTCGTACACGGCTCGATCTTCCGTTTCGAGGGGCAGGCCACCGTCTTCGCCCCCTACGAGGGCCCGTGCTACCGTTGCCTGTTCCCCGAGCCGCCCCCGGCGGACATGGCGCCCTCCTGCGCCGAGGCCGGCGTGCTGGGCGTGCTCCCCGGAATCGTGGGCTCCATCCAGGCCATGGAGGCCATCAAGATCATCCTCGGCCTGGGCGAGCCGCTGATCGGTCGCCTGCTGGCCTACGACGCCCTGGAGGAGTCCTTCCGGACCTTCCGGGTGCCGAGGGATCCCGCCTGCCCGTCCTGTGGCGCCGACGCCGGAGAGATCGTCATCGCAGAGTACGACGAGCTGTGCATGCCCCACGTCGCACCCCGAACCTGAAACTTCCCCCTCGGCCAAGGGGTGGTCGGAGTCGTACCCCATCTGCGTAGGCAGGTCGAAGGCGCAGGAGAGACCCGTCTGGCCGGCGTCGAGCAGGTAGCGGAAGCGGGCGTTGGTCTCCTGGGCCGACCCGAACCCGGCGTACTGGCGCATCGTCCAGAGCCGGTCACGGTACATGCCGGGGTGGATGCCCCGGGTGTTGGCAGGGTCCCGACCCCTCGGCACTCCCGTCACCGTCGGCGGGGCATCCCAACCGGGCGTGATGGTCTACAACTCATGGATCACCATGCAGGCGCAGGGGGAGACGGATCCCGACATCTGCCGGTACAACGACCTGGCCCTCGTGCGCATCCATCCTGACGACAGGGCCAAGGTCAACCCGTCGATCCCCCACTGGGGCGGTCCCGTCGGCATCAGCACCGGAACCGCCGTCGGCCAACTGGTCTACAGCTACGGCAACTCGTCCCTCCGGCTCGGGCTGACCCAGCTCAGCCCCAAGACCGGCGTCAGCTTGGGCGACAGCGGGGGCGGCTGGAGCCACACCGTCTACACGGTGACGCCCGGCATTCCCGGCGACTCCGGTAGCGCCTTCCTCGACGCCCGCGGCCGAGCTCTCGGCGTCTTGAGCACGGTGGGCCTCCTGCCCGTGCCGGCCAGCAACGGCGTGGGCAACCTGGCCCGCGAGCTCGACTACATGCGCGCCAACGACGGACCGCAGGCGTCGCTGGCCCTGGGTACGGAGCCCTTCACGCCCAACAAGCTCCCGCTGGGCCTCTAGTCCGCTGGGGCCCTATCCGCCTCCCCATCTGGCGGGCTGGGACCCTGACCGGCGCCTGGGGGAGGCGGGTGCGCCTCCCTACACCCGGGGCATCCACCCCGGCATGTACCGTGACCGGCTCTGGACGATGCGCCAGTACGCCGGGTTCGGGTCGGCCCAGGAGACCAACGCCCGCTTCCGCTACCTGCTCGACGCCGGCCAGAC
>JAIVIH010000315.1 GCA_020200615.1 Actinomycetota bacterium
GGACCTGGCGGTGCCGGAAGGGTGCTCCACTGCGGGGCACCCGGCACCGGGCACTTCGTCAAGAACGTCCACAACATGATCGAGTTCGGGATGGTGCATGCCATCGGTGAAGGGGTGGAGATGCTCAAGCACGCGGACGCCGAGCTCGACCTGGCTGCGGTGTTCCACAACTGGAACCACGGCTCGGTCATCCGCTCCTGGCTCGTCGAAGTCATGGAGCGGGCCCTACGATCCGAACACGACATGGACCGGATCGACCCCTACATCGACGACACCGGCGAGCAGCGATGGGGCATCGAGTACGCCATGCGCAAGGAGATCCCCGTGCCGGTGCTCGCCCAGGCCGTCTGGGGCTTTTATGAGTCCCGGGATCCCGACCGGCCATGGGCCAGGACCGTAGCCCTGCTGCGCCACGAATACGGCCAGCACCCCCTCCGGGGGCCGGCAGGCACCACGTCATGAGAACCGATGGTGCCGCAGAGGAGTACGACGTCGTCGTCATCGGAGGCGGCACCGGTGGCCTGTCAGCGGCACGAGAGGCCGTCCGTCGGGGGGCGTCGACACTGCTGGTCCAGGAAGGGCGCCTTGGCGGCGACTGCACCTTCACCGGCTGCGTGCCCTCCAAGGCGCTGCTCGCCGCGGCCGCACGGGGCGATTCCTTCAGCGAAGCCATGGCCCAGGTCCACCGTGCAGTGGAGGCGATCGCGGCCACCGAGGACGATGCGGCACTGCGTCGCACTGGCCTCGAGGTCCTCCACGGACGCGGCGTGTTCCGGTCGCCGACGCTTCTCAGCGTCGGCGGGACGTCCATCCGCTCCCAGTGCTTCGTCGTCGCCACTGGTGCGGGGCCCGTTGTGCCACCGATCGAGGGTCTGCGCGAAGCCGACCCCCTCACCAACGAGAACTTGTTCGATGTCGCCCGGCAGCCCCGGCGCCTCGCCGTGCTTGGCGGCGGCGCCATCGGCGCCGAGATGAGCCAGGCGTTCGCTCGGCTCGGCACCCAGGTCACGCTGATCGAAGCGGAGAACAGGATCCTCACCAAGGAGGAACCGGAGGCGTCACAGGTTCTAGCCGAAGCGCTGGCGGCGGGCGGCGTCTGCATCCGAACCGGAGGCAAGGTCATCAAGGTCGAGGTGGTGGACGGCGCCACCCGGGTGCACATCGACGGCGGTGACCCAGTCGAGGTCGACCGGGTGCTCGTCGCCATCGGCCGCAAGCCTTCAACCTCCAACATGGGCTTGGACGACATCGGCGTCGACCTCGACGAGCGTGGGTTCATCCGTATCGACGACACGATGGCGACTTCGGTGCCCGGCATCTGGGCGGTAGGCGACGTCGCCGGCTCCTTGCAGTTCACCCATGCTGCCAACCGGATGGCCTTCGTCGCCGTCCGCAACGCCCTGTCGCGCTGGGCCAAGGTGCACAAGCAGCGCTTCGAGGCCGGTCAGGTCCCGTGGGCCACCTTCACCTCACCGGAGATCGGCCGGGTGGGCATGACCGAAGCCGAGGCCGTCGACCACGGGGGCCGCGTCGCCTACCTGCCGATGACCGAGGTCGACCGAGCGGTGGCGACCGGGGAGACACGCGGCTTCATCAAGCTCATCGCCGGTCCTCGGCCCATCCTGCGGGGAACCGGAGGCGGGCGCCTGCTCGGCGCCACGGCCGTCGCCGCGGTGGGCGGGGAGCTCGTCCACGAGGTGGCACTCGCCATGCGCACGAACATGTTCACCGGCCGGCTGGCCCAGACGGTACACACCTACCCCACGTGGTCGATGGCGGTGCAGAAGGCGGCGGCGCAGTTCTTCTTTCGAGGTCGAGGGCCGAGAGGCGAGGCCGGCCCGGAGGTGAGCCCCATGCTCATGGTTGCCAACCACCCGCTCGACCAGGCGGGTGACGATGCGCTTCTGGCCCAGGAGCGTGCGGTGCACCGGCCACCTCTCCGTCATGTCTACGAGGCGAGCCCGCTGGTCGGCCGTCACGTCCCGCCAGCTCGATGTTCCGTTCCACCCCCGCGTCCCATCCAAGCAACCGACGACGGGATAGTTTTGTTCGCGCAACGGATCGGCCGCACTCTCAAAGCCAGCGCCGGGAGTACCAGAGCGCGGAGGCCGTGAGGCTTGTCAAGCGTGCGAAGCCCGCCAGTCGCACGATCATTACCGAAGCCCCGGCGGCGAGGGAGCGCTTTGATGCATCCGTACCAGTCCCAGCTCTGCGAGGAGAACCCGTGGGACTTCCGCGACCTGCGGGCGCTCATCATCAATTGCACGTTGAAGCCGTCGCCGTCAACCTCCCACACCCAGGGCCTCCTCGACCGCTCTATCGCCATCCTCGAGGCGACGGGCGTGACGGTTGACCAGATCCGTGCTGTCGATCACGATCTCCCTCCCGGCGTTTACCCCGACATGCGCGACCACGGCTTCGCCACTGACGAGTGGCCGTTGCTGATCGAGCGGGTGATGGCCGCGAACATCGTCGTCATCGGTACGCCGATCTGGCTCGGCGAGAAGAGCAGCGTGTGCACCCGAGTCATAGAGCGCCTCTACGGGAACTCGGCCGAGCTGAACGACGATGGGCAGTACAAGTACTACGGGCGCGTCGGCGGCTGCGTCATCACCGGCAACGAAGACGGCGCCAAGCACTGTGCCATGAACATTCTCTACTCACTTCAACACCTCGGCTTCACGATCCCTCCTCAGGCGGACGCCGCATGGCTCGGCGAAGCCGGACCCGGCCCCAGCTACCTCGACGCCGACTCGGGTGGACCGGAGAACGCCTTCACGAACCGCAACGTGACGTTCATGACCTGGAACCTCCTGCACCTGGCCCGCATCCTCAAGGAGGTCGGCGGGCTCCCCGCGCACGGCAACCAGCGCTCGGCGTGGGACGCCGGGTGCCGGTACGACTTCGAGAACCCCGAGCACCGGTAGCCCATCGCGCCCACGGTCAGGCCGGACGTGGCTCCATCCTGATCGTGATGCCGACGGCGGCGTGGCGCTCCAGCGTCAACGGACTGCTGGATGCCCGAATCCGGTCGCCCCGGCGCCCTCGGCCCAGAGGCCTTCGCGGTTGCTGGTCGTGCCGGAGTCACCGCCGAGGGCGTTCCCTCCCTTGGCGCCGCCATCCCGACACGGTGAAGGCGGCAGCGGCGATGACGACCACGCCGCTGTCCAGGGCCAAGCCGCCGACACCGAGGTGACGCCGGCGCCCATCAGGACCCGGAGGCCGCAGCACAGCGCCATGCTGGCCACGAGCAGGCCGAAGAGGCCTCCGGCTCCTCGCAGCTCTCCGCCGGTCGACAACTTTCGTCGGTGGCCGGTGTATTCGCGCTCAGGCCGCGCAGCAGGAGAGCTTCTTCACGTCGCCCTTGAACGATTGAGCCACAAGTTTCAGCCCCTCGCTCATCGTCATGTAGGGCGCCCAGGTGTTGGCCATATCGTCCACGGTCAGGCCGAAGCGGATGGCGTAGACCCCGGCCAGGATGAGGTCGCCGGCGCCCTGGGCCACGGCATGCACCCCCAGGACCTTGCCGGTATCGGCGTCGGCCACCAGCTTGATCGCGCCCCGGGTGTCGCGGTTGGCCAGGGCCCGGGGGACATTCTCCAGCTCCAGCACCCGTGACGCGACGGCGTGGCCGGCGGCCTGCGCCTCGGTCTCAGTCATGCCCGCGCTGGCCAGCACCGGGTCCGTGAAGATCACCGACGGCAGCCCGGCGTAGTCCATGCGCCGGTGCGCGCCGTCGACGGCGTTCTCGGCAGCCATCTTGCCCTGGGCGGCGGCCACGTAGACGTACTGGGGGGCGCCGGTGACGTCGCCGGCGGCGAAGACCCGGGGATTGGACGTGCGCAGCTCCTGGTCGACGGCCACGAAGCCAGCATCGTCGACCTTGATCCCGGCCACCTCCACGTTCAGGCGATCCACCCGGGGGCTGCGCCCGACCGCCACCAGAATGGCGTCGGCGACGAGACGGGTACCGTCGGCGCACACGACCACGCGCTCGGAGCCGTTGCGCTCCACCGCGACGGCCCGCGAGGTGACAACCTCGATCCCTTCGTCGGCGAAAATCTGGCCCATCCACGCCGCCAGCTCGGGCTCGGCCCGGGGCGCCAGGCGTCCGACCACGCTGACCTGGGCGCCGAGGCGGGTGAGGAGCTGACTCTGCTCCATGCCGACGAAGCCGCCGCCGATGGTGACCACCCGGGCGGGCAGCTCCGTGAGCTCCATCGCCGTGGTTGAGGTCAGGTAGCCGGCCTCGGCCAGGCCGGGCAGGTCGGGGATCTTCGGCTCCGCGCCGGTGGCCACCAGGTACGACGGGGCCCGCAACAGTCGCCCGTTCACCTCCAGGGTGTC
>JAIVIH010000316.1 GCA_020200615.1 Actinomycetota bacterium
AGGCCGGTGGCAGGCCACGGGGGCGACGACGGTGGTGGACGGGGCCCCCACCGCTCGACCTCTGCGGCTGGCCTGGGAGCAGGTGGAGCTGCCCCGTCTGCTCGAGGACATCCACCCCGACGTGCACCACAGCCCCCACTACACGATGCCCCTCCGAGCACGCCTGCCGCGAGTCGTCACCATCCACGACATGACCTTCTTCGACCACCCCGAGTGGCACGAGCGGTCGAAGATCATGTTCTTCCGGCGAGCCATCCGCACCGCGGCCACCAAGGCCGATGCCCTGATCACGGCCAGCACCTCAGCTGCCGAACGCATCCGGGCGATCCTGGACCCGCAGGTACCCCTTCATCTGGTCCCTCACGGCGTCGACCAGGACTGCTTCCGGCCGCTCGATCCGGGCGACGAGGACGCGGCCGCCAGGGACGAGGGCGCATGGGTGAGGATGGGGATCCGGCGGCCCTACGCCGCCTTCATCGGCACCCTCGAGCCCCGCAAGGACGTGCCCACCCTCGTCCGGGCCTTCGACTCCATCGCCGGGAGGCTGCCGGAGCTGAGCCTGGTCCTGGCCGGAGCTCCGGGCTGGGGCATGGAAGCCATCGACGCCGCCATCGGGTCCAGCGCCCATCGCAGCCGGATGAAGCGGGTGGGCTACATCGCCGAGGAGGACAAGGTCGCCCTGCTCCGGGGCGCGGCGGTGGTGGCCTACCCGTCCCGGGAGGAGGGGTTCGGGCTGCCGGTGCTGGAGGCGCTGGCGTGCGGGGCTCCCCTGGTGACCACCAGCGGCTCGGCCATGGCGGAGGTCGTGGGCGACGCCGCCCGGTTGGTGCCCCCGGCCGACCAGGACGAGCTGGCCGCGGCGCTGGAGGAGATCGTTCGGGGCGGGCCCGAGGTAGACGAGCGGCGGCAGCGGGGCCTGGCCCTGGCCGCCCGCTACAGCTGGGAGGCGTCGGCTGCGGCCCACGTCGAGGTCTACCGCTCGCTGCTGTGAGGGCGCCGTGGCCGCCGCCGCGGGCGCCCGTCAGCGATTGCTGATGAGGGACTCCCCCAGGTCCTGCGCCGCCCGCCGCGCCTGACGAACGACGAGACGGGCCACGGGAGGCAGCTGACTCTCCACTCGATCGAGGAGCGGGTCGACCAGGATCTGGACCTGCCTGACCACCTTTTCGACGTCGTCGCCCGAGGTTCGGCCCATGCGGGCGTGGACATCCTTGGCCATGTCCCGGCGCTCGACCATCAGACGCTGGGCCGCGAGCACGCCGAATCCCACCGCCGTGTACATGGCGTCGCGAGCGCGGGTGCCGAGGTCGCCTTCCAATGGACCAACCATTCTACGGGCCCCTCCGCGCCACCTCGTCGCCACTCCGGCTGCCCCGGTCGGGCGGAGGCGGCGCACTAGCCTCACGGCCGGAATGGATCGCCCGCCCTCAGCACCTCCCGTCGTGGCGGTGATCGTGGCGACCGATCCGGGTCCCGAGTTCGAGGAAGGTCTCGCCGGTTTCGCCGAGCAGGACTATCCCAACTTGTCGGTCCTGGTGGTCGACGGCTGCGCCACAGGCGACCCCGCGTCGCGGGTGGCCTCGGTGCTGCCCGACGCCTACGTCCGCCGGGTCGGCGGCGGTAAGGGCTTCGCCGCTCTGGCCAACGACGCCCTCCAGACCGTCCAGGGCGCGGCCTTCCTCATCTTCTGCCACCAGGACGTGGCCCCCGATTCCGAGGCCGTCCGCCGGCTGGTGGAGGAGGCGCTGCGGTCCAACGCGGCCGTCGTCGGGCCCAAGGTGGTGGAATGGGACCGTCCCGAGCGACTGCTGGAAGTGGGCCTGGTGGTGGACAAGACCGGGACGACGGCCACCGTCGCCGAGCCCGGCGAGCTGGATCAGGAGCAGCACGACGGGGTCCGCGACGTGTTCTCGGTCACCAACACCTGCATGCTCGTGCGCAACGACATCTTCACCGCCCTCGGCGGGTTCGACGCGGTCATGGGCGATCACGGCCCCGACATCGACCTCTGCTGGCGGGCCCAGGTGGCCGGGGGACGGGTGCTGGTGGCGCCCGCGGCCAGGGTCCGCCACCGTCTCAGCGGATCGGAGACGCCGACCACCAACCCGAAGTGGCTGCGCTTCGAACGCCGCAACCATCTCCGGGCCATGCTCAAGAGCTACTCGTGGCTCCACCTCCTCCGGGTCGTCCCCCAGGCCGCCGTCATCACCATCGTCGAGATCCTCATCGCCCTGGTCACCAGGCGCTGGAGCGACGCCCGGGACCTGGCCGCGGCCTGGTCGTGGAACCTCCGCCACCTCGGGGACCTGAGGGGGCAACGGCGCACCGTCCAGCGGGCCCGGGCCGTTCCCGACTCCGATGTCCGCCGCCTCCAGGTGCACGGGAGCGTGCGCTTGACCAGCTACGTGCAGCGCCGCCTGCACGCCCAGGACCGGGCCGCGGCGTTGGTCGAAGCCGGCCAGCGCCTGGCGGGAACCGTGGGCCGCGGCCCCGGCCAGGCGGCCGCCGTGCTGTTCGGTCTGATGCTGCTGGCCATCCTCATCGGCACCCGTCATCTGCTCACCGAGCGCCTTCCCGCCGTGGGCGAGTTCAGCCCCTTCCCCCGGCCGACCACGCTCCTCGCGCACTTCGGAAGCGGCTGGCGCACTACCGGCCTGGGCTCGGCCGCTCCCGCCCCGACGGGCTTCGCCTTCCTCGGTTTGGGCGGACTGGCGTTCTTCGGCAATATGGCCATCCTCCAGAAGGTGCTGGTGCTCGGAGTGTGGCCGGCGGCCGCCCTGGGCATCTGGCGGCTCACCCGCCCGCTGGGCTCGACCCTGGCCCGCCTCGTGGCCATCGTCGCCTACCTGGCGGTTCCGCTTCCCTACAACGCCCTGACCGGAGGCCGGTGGAGCGGGCTCCTGGCCTGGGCGGCGATGCCGTGGCTGATCGCCATCCTCGCCCGGCTGTCGGACCTCGAGCCTTTCGGCGCGGGCGCGGGCGCGGACGAGCCGGAGCCGCTTCCCGCGCCCCGGTTCCGGAGCGAGGTCCTGAAGCTGGGGCTGCTCCTGGCCGTGGTGGGGGCCTTCGTCCCCTCCATCGTGATCGTGGTCCTGGTCGCCGTGCTCGGGATCCTCGCCGCGTCCGTAGTCGTCGGGGGCACGGCCGGGGCGGCGAGGGCGGCCGCCGGCGCCGCCGGCGCCGTGCTCATCGCCGTCGTCCTCCACCTCCCGTGGTCCCTCGACCTCATCACCGGCTCGGGGTGGTCCACCGTGGCCGGCATCGGACCGGATGCGGCCCGGGCCCCCGGCTTCGGGTCACTCCTCCGCTTCGAGACGGGTCCCATGGGCGCGGCGCCCCTGGGGTGGGCGTTCCTGGTCGCCGCCGCCCTCCCCCTCGCCTTGGGCCGCAGCTGGCGGCTGGCGTGGGCCGTCCGGCTCTGGGGAGCGGCGCTCACGGCCACCGTCTTCGCCTGGGCCGGCGCCCGGGAGTGGCTCCCCGTCCGCCTGGAATCCCCCGACGTCCTCCTCGCCCTGGCTGCCCTGGGGCTGGCCATGGCCGCGGGGCTGGGGGCGGCGGCCTTCGACCTCGACCTCCCCGGCTATCGGTTCGGGTGGCGCCAGCTGGCTTCCCTGGCCGCAGGCGCGGCGCTGGTGGCGGGCGTCTTGCCCGTGCTGGCCGGAGCCCGAAACGGGTCCTGGTCGCTCACCGACCAGGAGGTGGCCCGATCGCTGGCGTGGATGGGGCCCGAGGGCCGCCAGGGTGCCTTCCGGGTCCTGTGGCTGGGCGATCCCCAGGTGCTGCCCCTCGACGGCTGGCGCCTCAGTGAGGGCTTGGCCTACGCCACCTCCCGCAACGGGCCACCGGACGCCACCGATCTGCTGCCCGGGTCGCCGTCCTCCGCCACCGAGACCATCGCCGGCTCCCTGAGGCTGGCCCAGCAGGGCGACACCGCCCGCCTCGGGCGACTGCTGGCGCCCATGGCGGTCCGCTACATCGTCGTGCCCGTGGATCGGGCGACGGGCGGTGAGGTCTCCGGCCGGTTCCCGGTGACGCCCACCCTGACCCGGGCCCTCGTCTCCCAGATCGACCTGCGCCAGCTTCCGTCCGACCCTGCCGTCGCCGTGTACGAGAACACGTCCTGGGGGCCGGGCCGAGCGGTCCTGCCCGACCGCCTCTCGCGCACGTTGCCTACCGACCTGGGACCGGGGGCCGACCTGAGCGGCGCTACCCCCGTCCTCCTCGACGGCGGCCCCGTGCGGTTCTCGGGAACGGTGACCGGCGGGACGGTGCTGGTGTCCGAGGGCGGCTCCAGCCGCTGGGCCCTCAGCGTGGATGGTGACCGGGCATCCCGCC
>JAIVIH010000070.1 GCA_020200615.1 Actinomycetota bacterium
CCCCCCCGACCTGCGCCCCATGGTGCAGCTGGACGGCGGTCGCTTCGCCACCTCCGACCTGAACGACCTCTACCGGCGGGTCATCAACCGCAACAACCGGCTGAAGCGCCTTCTCGACCTCGGCGCCCCCGAGATCATCGTCAACAACGAGAAGCGCATGCTCCAGGAGGCCGTCGACGCCCTGTTCGACAACGGCCGCCGCGGCCGCCCGGTCACGGGCCCCGGCAACCGCCCCCTGAAGTCCCTGTCCGACATGCTCAAGGGTAAGCAGGGCCGGTTCCGCCAGAACCTCCTGGGCAAGCGCGTCGACTACTCCGGCCGTTCCGTCATCGTGGCCGGGCCCACGCTGAAGCTCCACCAGTGCGGGCTGCCCAAGCTGATGGCTCTCGAGCTGTTCAAGCCCTTCGTGATGAAGCGGCTGGTGGACACCGAGATGGCCCAGAACATCAAGTCGGCCAAGCGGATGGTCGAGCGCCGGCGCCCCCAGGTGTGGGACGTGCTGGAGGAGGTCATCAAGGAGCACCCGGTGTTCCTCAACCGGGCCCCCACCTTGCACCGCCTCGGCATCCAGGCTTTCGAGCCGATCCTGGTGGAGGGCAAGGCCATCCAGATCCACCCTCTGGTGTGCTCCGCGTTCAACGCCGACTTCGACGGCGACCAGATGGCCGTCCACCTGCCCCTGTCGGCCGAGGCCCAGGCCGAGGCCCGCATCCTCATGCTCTCGGCCAACAACGTCCTGTCGCCTGCTCACGGCCGTCCGCTCACGGTCCCCAGCCAGGACATGGTCATCGGCATCTACTACCTCACCGAACAGGTCGAGGGCGCCCCGGGCGAGGGCCGGAAGTTCCGTCACGACTGGGAGGTCGAGCAGGCCTACGACGCCGGCGACTTGTCCCTCCACGCCCGGATCGAGGTTCAGACGGGCGAGGAGGACGAGGAGGGCAAGCCCCAGTACCGCGCCACCACGGCCGGACGGCTCTTCCTGGAAGCGGCTCTGCCCGACGACTTCTGTGCCAACTACGGGTACATCACGGCCTCGGCCAAGAAGCGGAACATCACCGACATCGTCGAGAAGCTGGTCGACGAATACCCCAAGGCGGCGGTGGCCAAGAGCCTCGACGCCATAAAGGACCTCGGCTTCCGGTTCGCCAGCCAATCGGGCCTCACCATCTCCATGGACGACGTGAAGACGCCGGCCGAGAAGCAGCCGATCCTGGATCGCACGGAGAAGGAGGCGGAGAAGGTCGAGAACCAGTTCCGCCGCGGCATCATCACCGACGACGAGCGACGCCAGAAGGAAGTCGAGATCTGGACGAACGCCACGCAAGAGGTGCGGCGGGCCATGGAGCGCACGCTGGGTGCGATCAGCTTCAACCCCATCGACATGATGGTGGGATCAGGGGCGCGAGGCAACGTCATGCAGGTGACCCAAATCGCCGGTATGCGAGGCCTGGTGGCCAACCCCCGAGGCGAGATCATCCCCCGCCCCATCAAGAGCAACTTCCGTGAGGGCCTGTCCGTGCTGGAGTACTTCATCTCCACCCACGGCGCCAGGAAGGGCCTGGCCGACACGGCCCTGCGTACCGCCGACTCCGGGTACCTCACCCGGCGCTTGGTGGACGTGGCCCAGGAGCTCATCATCCGCGAGCCGGACTGCGGCACGGCCCGGGGCATGTGGCTCGACAACATCCGGGCCGACGAGCCCGGTCGCCGTTTCAACCTCGACACCCGGCTCTTCGGCCGGGCGCTGGTCGAGCCCGTCACCCTTTCCACGGGCGACGAGTTGCCTGCGGGCACGCAGGTGGGCGAGGCCGAGGTGCGCTTGCTGCGGGACGATCCCACCGTCGACCGGCTTCGGGTCCGGACCGTCCTCAACTGCGAGGCGTCGCACGGGGTCTGTGCCCTCTGCTACGGCCGTTCCATGGCCACCGGCCGGATCATCGAGATGGGCGAGGCGGTCGGCGTCATCGCCGCCCAGTCCATCGGCGAGCCCGGGACCCAGCTGACCATGCGGACGTTCCACACCGGAGGCATCGCCGAGACGGACATCACCCACGGCCTCCCGCGTGTGGTCGAGCTGTTCGAGGCTCGCACGCCCAAGGGCAAGGCCGTGCTCTCCCGCACGTCGGGTGTGGTCCGGATGGCGGACGACGACCTCAAGGGCCGCACGATCACCATCGTCGGCGACGACGGGAACGAGGAGAGCTACCCCATCTCCCAGCGGGACATGGCCCGACTCCTGGTGAAGGACGGCCAGGAGGTCGGCGCCGGCGACGCCCTCGTTGAGGGGCCCAAGGACCCCAAGGAGCTGCTCGAGATCAAGGGCATCCGCGAGACCCAGACGTACCTGGTGGATCAGGTCCAGCAGGTGTACCGGGAGCAGGGCGTGTCGATCCACGACAAGCACATTGAGCTGATCGTCCGTCAGATGCTGAGGCGGGTGTCGGTGGCCGAGGCCGGCGACTCCGGCTTCCTGCCGGGCGAGCGGGTCGACTCGCGGCTCTACGCCGAGGTCAACCGCCAGCTGGTGCAGGAGGACAAGACGCCGGCCGAGGGCCGGCCCGAGCTGATGGGGATCACCAAGGCCTCGCTGGCCACGGATTCGTGGCTGTCGGCCGCGTCCTTCCAGGAGACCACTCGGGTGCTCACCGAGGCCGCCATCGAGGGGAAGCGCGACCAGCTCCTCGGCCTCAAGGAGAACATCATCATCGGCAAGCTCATCCCTGCCGGCACGGGGATGAACCGCTACCGCGAGCTCGACATCCAGGCCCCCGAGTACGAGCCCCTGTCGTACTACTCGTCCGACGAGGGCACCGACCAGGACCTGGCCGCATGGCTGGCCAACCTCGGCTCGGACCAGGCTGGGGACGGGGCCGGAAACGGAAGCACGGGCCTGAAGCCGACCTATTTCGCGCCCAACCCCGAGGACGCCGCCGGCTAGTTGGTACTCACCAGCGAGCGACACCGGCCGCCACCCGGCCGGTGTCGCTCACGTGTTGACGACGGCGAAGTTGAACACGGGGTTCACCAGTCGGTAGGCGGGCGAGTTGTAGTTCCAGTCGGCGGCAAAGCCACCATCGCCTCCAGCAGGGTTGAACCCGCGCGAGTCGGCGTAGACGCTGAAGCTGTAGACGCCCGCCGGTGCGCCCGCGGTAAGCCCGTACGTCGCAGTGAGCGACACGGCGTTGTCGAACTCGCCCGTGTACCAGTGACGCATTCCCACGAGCGTCCCGAGGAACATGACCGGCTCCCAGAGTGGGGGGGACGGACGAGGCCAAGGCCGGCCGCTCGCCGCCGCAGCCGCCGCCGGTCAGGGAGACGGTTCGCAGGTGCCCCGCGGAAATGGTGGCGGCCAACCTGGAACTCAAGGGCGGTTCCGGTGGGGCGGGGGACGACCGGGCAGAAGGATCCCAAAGGCTCCCAGCTACTGGCGCCGGAGAGGCGCCAGGAGACCGCGATCTGAGCCAGGGGCGCGTCATTGTCCACTTTGATTCGCACCGGGGCGGTCGGGGAGCCGACAGGTGTCCTGGCCGGGCCGGTGGCGAACTCCATCTCGATCTCGTAGACACCAGGACTTCCTGTCGGCCACTCCAGCAACAGGTGCGACGGCTCCCAGCCGCGGACTCGGGCAGGATTTCGTACCATCCCTCGCCGTCGGGCGTGACCGAGTGGGTTTCGATGAGCCCACTTGACCCCAAGCGGTACAGGGGCCAGGACAGCCCCAGGAAGGGAATTCGTGGTCCCGAGCCCAGCCGGTACATCAGCCGGTAGTGGGAGGCGCCTGCCCGGTGGTGACACCCGTAGAGCTGGACGCTGCCCAGGAACGGTGCGCTCGACGGCTGGGTTGAGACCTCGCCGAAGGTTCCCGAGGGATGGGGCCGGTTCGGGCGGACGGCGTAGCCGCTGGTGTTGTCGTGATAGGGACCGCCGGGGCCGACCGGATTCGGCAGGGGCATCAGCCCGGCCCGGTAGATGAGCTGGACGTCCACGCAGGGGACGGGCGGAGTGTCGCAGGCGACGCCCGTGAGGGCGATCTCGGACGCTTCGAGGGTGACATCGGGAATCGAGCCCGCGTCCCAACGCACGTCGAAGAAGGACTCGGAATAGATCGTCTCCTCGGTGCCGTCGCCGTCGACGTCCTGGGTCACGCGGAACGTGATGTCGGGCACGTCGAACAGCGGGGTCCACTCGGGAAGGAAGATGTCACGGCAGTTCCAGAACGGCCCGATGAAGTTCTCGAGATCGAGGTCCTGGATCTGGTTGCGGTCGAGCTGGAGGCGCTTGCCCAGCTCCTCACGTGCCGCCGACCCGCTGAGCTTCTTCAGCTGGGGG
>JAIVIH010000317.1 GCA_020200615.1 Actinomycetota bacterium
AACACCCGCCTCGAGGCGGGTGTTGCCATGAGCAGGGGTCTCCACGTCCGACAGTTCCCGAAGGACCTCGTCGCCCTCCTCGTCACGCTCCCTCCCAGCCCCTTCGTCCGGCCCGACCGGATGACCCGCTCCGCTCAAAGCGCCGTCCGCCCGAACAACGGCCCCCGCCGTTGCTACAGGTTGACCCGGCGCGCCCATGGCCCTTGGGTTCGTCGCCGCCACGCAGACGTGGGCCTCCCCGGGCCCGACGAACCGACCACAAGCACTGCAACTCTGCGGACCAGCAGCAGCGTGGGAGCCGTCGGAGCCTCCACGAGGGCTGGGGCCGGACTCGACCTGCGACGCCGTGGCCTCGGGTGGCGACGACGGAAACCCATGACCCAGGTAGGCCGGGTTCGATCGGATGTTGAGGCTGTAGTAGCGGCCCACGGAGCTGGAGGTGATCAGGGCCCGGTGCTGGGCGGGAGGCACGTTGCGGTAGGAGGCCCTCCGCCCGTCGTTGAACTGCACCTCCATACGTCGAGTGACCGGGTCGTAGCCGACGCGACTCAGCGCCGAGGACTCGACGTCGGTCCAGCCCAGCTCGGGCAGCAGCCGCGTCGTCGTCTCTCCCGCCACGGCGCCGCTCTCGGAGCCCTCCAGCCGTCGACGGGCTTCGGCCGACGCCGCCCGCAACTCAGCCATGGTGGCCCGGGGCCTGCGACCAGCGACCACCGCCCCCACCGCCTCCCGGGAACGTTGTGCCCATTCGCCGGTGCCGCCATAGGCGCCAGACCCCCCGATCACCTGCCATTGGCCCGTCTCTTCGCTCCTGGCCAGCCTGACCATGCCCATTCCGCGCGAGCCGTCACTGACCAGCTCCGCAGGAACGTCGAACACCCTGACCTCCGGGTGGTCGCGCACGTAGCGACCCATGGCGGCATGAGAGGGAAGCCGTACCTGCAGGTCCCCGGTCCCGTACACGATTCGATGGGTGCGACGTCCAGTACGTGAAGTCGAGGGCGAGTAGCGCTCGGGCATCATCGGGACCTCGGCGTCGGGCGTCGAAGCATGGGCGCGTGTGGCACGGTTCGCCCGCCACCAGGGATCAGGGTGGCCGGTGGAGGAAAGCCGATCGGTGACAAGGGTGTAGTCCTGGGGCATCAGCCTGGCCCGACCAGGCTCGACCGGCGGCACGTATTGGGCCAGGACGTCGGCCTGCTCCCGGAGCCTGACAGTTACCCCGTCGCCGCCCCCGTCGTGCGCTTGGGCGCGGACCTCATGGGGACGGACTCGTACGACTCGGCCGGTGCGCGGGTCGGTGCGGTCATGGCCGCGGCGAAGGGGCACGGGCTCACCATGCCAGGGGTACCCTGGCGAACCCCCAGGACCGCACCCAAGCCTGTTCCGCACGGTAGCGGTCAGCGGCGGCGGTGGTGGGCCCGCACCTCCGAGAGCTGGCCGTCGGCGGAGCGGCGCTCGTGGGCCCGCACTCGTCCGGTGCCTTCGGACGTCGCCTGGCTGCGCCTCCACGCCACCCTGGCGGCTAGAGCCGCCATCCCCGTGCTGTCGGCCGGCGGACTCCAGAAATCCGCCGGGATCTCCTCAAAGGCCTCGTGCCCGATGGTCACCCTGAAGTACGCCTCGGCCTGGGCGCGATTCAACCCGTGGGTCTCCGCCAAGCCGCCGGCGATGATCTCCTGGTAACGCGGCGATGGCCCGTTCAGCGCCAGGCCAGTCCTTCCGGCCACCACGTCGGCCAGGCTCCACGGGGCCGAGAAGGTAACCATGGGATGGCCGGCGTGGTCCCCCACGTGCAGGACGGTCTGATATCGGCCTGGCCCCAGTGCGACCCTGCTCTCCGCCACCACACGGTCTACGTCCACCCTGCTGCTGGGATGACCGCGCCCGTTCTCCTGGGCGATGACGTCGTCGAGCTGAGCCTGGCTGATCAGCCAGGCTCGCGCAAAGGCGCCTTTGCCTTCGGCTGCAGCATCGAGGTCGAGAAAGGCCACGCCCGCCCCTCCCCAACTCTTCGCGTGACCGGCGAAGTACAGGTTGCTGTTGAGACGCAGCGCCGCCGAAGCCATGGGTGGGCGACGGTCGGCGGCGCCAGGCAGGACGATTCCGCTTCCGCTGGGCCGACCTCCTCTGATGTAAGCCATGAACCTGTCCGTCGCCATGTTCGAGCCATAGGACACGTACCAAACGAGTTCCCGATCGCGGCTGCGGCTCCTCCGACCCAGGATGCGCCACGGCGGAACTATGTGCACGCCCCTACCTTGCCCAATCCGGCGATCTCCTGGCCCGAACGGTCATGGCCGCAAACCCGAGACGACGGCCTCCCCTCGGGCGTCATCGACGAATACGGAGCCCGCGAAGCGATCACCTTCCTCTAGAGACTCCGCCCTACCCTGTGGCCGGAACCGGCCGGGACCCGTCGTGGGTGGCGAGCTGAATCTCACCAGCACGGTGCAGGCCGTAGAGGAACTCCACCTCGTCGACGAACGAGAGCCAGATGATGTTGGAGTCGCTCTCCCCGCCGGTCCGAGGCCGCCCCACGGGTCTTGGGCTGTCGGAATACGGCTCATAAAACGCATCCACCAAGACCAGCGGGATTGGACATTCCCACACAGTGAGCTCCGGCGGGGTGTCTCGGCTGCCCCCCAGCAGGGTCCGCTCGTCGGTCGTCGCCAGCGCCAGGTTCGCCCGGGCCACAATCGCAGCCTGGGAGCGCACCTGGGCGCCGACGGCGAACATCGTCCGCTGCGTGGCCTGCTCCACCACGTCGGGTTCGGGGATCTCCAGATAGCCGTCGATCAGCAGGTCGACCAGGGCCGTCGCCGAGTCGGAGAACGCCATGACGCTGTCGGCATTGAAGATCATGCAGTAGAGGAACGGTTCGCCGTACCGGTTCAGGGGGGTGGGAAGGTCCGGCTCTCCCTCTGCGGGAACGGGGTGAACCTGTACTTCCATCAGGGAACCCTCCGATGGCGGGAAGACGTCGGATATCCCTACCATGCCAGGCTCCGCCACGCACCGCCGGCGCCTACATCTCCTCATCTTGAAACCTCCTGGCTCGGGCGCTCGATCCTCTCTCCAATGATCGTTGGCACGTGCGACACCGAGGTCAAGAGACCTCCCGAAGCCGCTCCATGAGCCGGGACGTTGCCACTGCACGGTCCCGGCGGATATGCAGCCCGTCCAGGCCCGCGGCCAGGACCCAGGCCCGCTCGGACCCCTCTTCCGCCGCGACAGGCGGCCTTTGCTGGCCGCCGCCGCCCCGGCCTCTGGGGCGTGTATTGCGCCTCGAAGGCCACCACGCGGGTGCGCTCTTGCGCGGACCGAGACGTGTAGACCGCGTCCAGGTCGAAGAAGCGCCGGGCAAGTACATCTATACGCCAATCGCCGGTCCGGGACCATCGCCGCCTCCGCCATCAACCCATAGCTCCGGCCCGGCGAACGCCGTTCGCTACGGTGGCCAAGCCATGGGACACGCCAACGGTCGGTGGCCATGCTGAGTCCGGGCCAGCCGTGCCAGCTCGAGGAGTCGGTGCAACGCTCGGAGCGGGACCGCCGCGTACGCCGCTTGCTCGCCGAGCTCGAGACGGTCCTCGGGAACGGGCCCGAGTGAACGACGTCGCTGTCGTCAACGGGAACCTCCTCGACGTCGTTGACGTCGACGCCGTCGTGAACGCGTGGAATCGCAACGTCGTGCCCTGGTGGCTCCTCATCCCACGCGGCGTCTCGGCGGCGATCAAGCACCAGGCCGGCCTTGCCCCCTTTCGCGAACTCGCCCGCCACGGCCCCATCCCCCTGGGACGGGCGGTCACCACCGGGGCTGGCTGCCTTCCCTACAAGGGGATCATCCACGTGGCCGCGATCAGCATGGCGTGGCGGGCGACCGAGGCCACCGTCTACGCCGGCACCCGTGCCGCCCTGGAGGAGGCCCGTACCCACCGCTTCGGCTCCTTGGCCTTCCCCGTGCTCGGCGCCGGCAGTGGGGGCCTGGACCACGATCGCGCACTCGCCGCCATGCTCGGGGCCATCCGGGACGCCGGCCAGGACCTGCGAGTGATGGTCGTCCGCTACACGCCAAAGCACCGGTAGGGCTGGCGGCAACGGCGGTCGGGGCGCCCAGCGGGGGCCGACGCCGTTCGTCCCAGGTGGCCGACCGAGGCTCCGACGGTGCGCGCCGCGGTATGGCGTCGCGTTCGATCGGCTCAAGTCAAGGCGGCGGCCGGGCGCTCCAGCACGGCGGAAGCCGGGCGCCCCGACCGCCGTGGAACCGAACCATAACGCCGCTCTGGGCCCACGAGCCAACATGCCCTCAAGCC
>JAIVIH010000318.1 GCA_020200615.1 Actinomycetota bacterium
GTGGAGATCCAGGTTCTGATCCCCTTGGGGTCGTGCCACACATGATCGAGCTCGTCGCTCAGCTCGTCCTTCCACCCGGGCTCGACAACGGTGGCCACTGTCCCTCCTACTCCAAGCCCATCAGGTAGTCGACAACGGCAGAGAGCTCATCGGGTGTCACCTCGGTGGGAGGCATGCTCGCTCCCGGCTTGTCGTGCTGCGCGTTCTGCACGAAGCGCGACACCGTTTCCCGGTTCGTGGGGAGGAGCCCCGCTCCGATCGTCTGTCGGGACGCCATGTGGGTGAGGTCGGGCCCCAGCGTCCCCGCTGCGCTCGTGCCCCTGACGGAGTGGCAGCCGGCGCACGATGACCTCAGGAGGACGTCGCGGCCGGTGCGTGCCCCCGGCGTGGCCGGCTCGCGGGCGGGAGCTCCCTCCCTCGCCAGCCATCGATCGAACTCGGGCTGGGGCTGGGCGTCGACGTAGAACACCATGCGGGCGTGCTGGAGGCCGCAGAACTCGGCGCACTGGCCGCGGTAGCGGCCCGGTTCGTCGGCCTCGAGCCAGATGCGGTTGTCCATCCCCGGCACCTGGTCCTGCTTCACGCTCAGCTGGGGCACCCAGAAGCTGTGGATCACGTCGGCCGTGGAGAGCTTGACCTCTACGGGCCGGCCCACGGGGATGTGGATCTCGTTGGCCGTCACCGCCCCGTTCGGATACCGCACCTCCCACCACCAGTTGCGACCGATGACCTCGATGGTCAGGGCCGAATCGCCGGAGGGGCCGGCCAGGGCGTCCAGCGACCGGAGCGAGATGGCGAAGGTCCCGGCCAGGATGGCGCCGGAGACAACCAGGCCGGCGATCACGATGAAGGGCTCGCCCCACGCCACCTTGCGCTTGTCGATCTCTCCGTTGTCGTTCTCGCCGTCGGGCGCCGGTGAGCGCCCTCGCAAGATCGCCTTTACGAGGAAGGCACTGACGAAAAGAACGACGACCACCGACGTCCAGAACGTCAACCACCACAGTCCCTCGACGCGCTCAGCGGCGTCGGACCGGGGCCGGAGGACGGACGGCGCCTTGTCGTCCGAACAGGCGGCGGTGGCGAGGAAGGCGAGTGCTGCCAGGAGGGAGGGGCCGCGTCTCGCCTTGCCAGCCACTCGGGCCAGAGCGACGGCCGAGGAACTTCGATCCCCCGCAGGACCGACCATCGCCGGGGAGTCTTGCCTGCAACTGTACGGAGGGCAACCCTTTCCTCCTCAGCTCGTGGTCGGGTCCGACTTCGACGTCGAGCGACTCCATACGTAGGTGGCGGCTGCGAAAAGAGTGAGCCCGAGGGCGGTGGTGGCTCCCCGCCGACGGCTGCCCGCCGCTTCGTAGTCGAGAAGGGCTTCGCCGGGAACGACGTAAAGGGCCAAGGCCAGTCCCACGAGCCCGCCGGTGACCAGGGCCGTGGCCCGGCTGGCCCCGGTGATGATGGCGAACGTCGGGTCGGAGGTATGGGCGACGAGCGCGAGGACAGCGAACCGGGCGCCGACGTGGACAACGATGGCCGAGGCGCCGAGGTTGAAGCCGGTCCTCCCGAGACCTACGTTCGCGGTCGCGAGGTCGGCCATGGTTCTGGCCACGGTGAGGACGGAGACGGACAGGACGAGAGCTCTGGCCGCCCGCACCTGCGGGCGAGGGGCGGGCTCGCCCTCGGTCACTTGTCGAGGCGGTCGGCCAGGGTGCGTGCGAACTGCTCGTCCAGCCCGGTGATCACGCCCTTGGCCGGGAGCGATGGCGAGGCCAGGTGCGGCGCGTTCACCAGGCGGCCGTCGACCACGACCGCCACCTGGCCACCCACTCCGACCATCCGGGCCAGGGCGTTGAATCCGGCCAGCCCCGGGTCCGACAAGGTGAACTCGACCGCCCATGTTCCGGGTGTCCGCTCGGGGAGAGCCCGTGCGTTTGTCACATCCCCTGCCCCCAGCCCCGGCAGTCCGACCTCGTAGCACGCCGTCTCCTGGCCCTCCCGCACCTCGGCCAACACCGTGGGAGATCCGGCGGGGCAGGGAGGGTCGCTGCGACCGAGGATCGGCCGGATCGCGAAGAAGGAGTCGGGGACGACTCGGGTTGGCGGACCAACTAGGACAGACTCACCCGGCTGCTCGGGCCCGGGGGGGAGGGCGTTGCCGGCGGTCGGGTCGTCCGTCTCGGCCGTGGCCGCCAGCTTGCCCCACGCCCCTTCGTCGATCGGCCGCAGGCTCTCGGCGATCTCGCGGATCGCTGCGCCGTCCAGACTGCTGCTCACGACGACGACGAGGGTGTTCGGCCGCTCGATCCAGGCCAGCATCTCACCTGCGCTGTCGGTCAGTCCCGTCCTGCCTCGCACCGTGACCGCACGCCCTCCCGGGCTATCGCCGACGAGAGCATCCAGGTTCACGCCGGGGACCTCGACCACGGTGATCGAGAAGGTGTCACCGTTGGTCGCCTGCCACCTCTGGTCGGTCAAGGGGAACGGCCCGTACGGCAGGTCCCCGCTGAAGACGTTCACGAAGTCCGGAGGCAGCTGGGGCGCGGCCGTCGCGGGAGCGGCGCGTAGGCTGGTGGCGGCGGCCACGAGCTCGTCGTCACTGAGCCCGAAGGTGGCCAGTCCCGCCTCCGAGCCGTCCTGCTGGCGCCAGGTGATGATCCGGCGGCCATCGGAATCGCGGTGCACCGTCATGTCTTCGTTCAGCACGCGCACGGTCTGGGCCCCGGGGTCGGTGGCCTCGAGGGGTAGGTCCCACGGAACCCGGACCACGACCGACGCAGAAAGAGCGACCCCGTCGGCCGCCCGCCGGCCGAACACCCGCATGACACCGGACGGGCCGCGAAGCCCTCCCACGGGATCCGTGTCCGCGAAAACGAGCCGGAACCGCTCCCCGAGACCGGTCGGGGCCAGGTAGAGCCGTTCGGGCCGCCCGGTCACCTGCACGCGGGTCCCGCCGTCCTCCCGGAGGAGGACAGCGGTGGCGACGACCACGACGACGGCGACGGCACACGCCGGCAACATCACGACCGAGCTCGTCAGGCGGGAACGGCGCGGGCGGACCTCGGTGCGGGACCGGATGCGGCTCCACGCTTCGGGTGCGGTGGTGGTGGTCTCCGCTTGCTGGCTCAGCGCCCGCCGCAGGCGCTCTTCCACGGGGCCGGTCATCGTTCGATCATCCCTTCCAGCTGGCGCAACCCTCGGTGGACCAGGGACTTGACCGTCCCCGGACGGCAGCCGAGGAGCCGCGCCGTTTCGGCTTCGGACATGTCGCTGTAGAAGCGCAGGACAAGGGCCGCTCGTTGGCGCGGGCCGAGGCGGGCCAGCGCGTCGAGCAGCTCACGGCCCTCGGCGTCGACGACCGCGACCGGGGGGCGGGGCTGGCGCTCCCGCTCCATGGCGCGCCGCGTCTGCCAGCTCCGGCACCGGTTCACGACGACCGTACGAAGGTACGCCCCAGGCTGCTCGGCCCGGTCCCAGTTGCGGTAGACCCGGACGAACGAGTCCTGCACCACGTCCTCGGCCGCCTCGTTGGAACCGGTGATGAGATGCGCCAGGCGCACCATCGGCGCGTACTCCCGGCGGTACAGCTCCGCTAGGCCATCCGCCGGGCCCGCTATGCGCTTCAGCGGCTCGGGCTGCTCCACCAACGCTCCTGCCTCCATGCCCCCACGACCTCCGGTAGGGCGATGTGGTTCCAAGATCGATCGCGAGAGCGCGCCCCGCGGTTCGCCCGAGACGGCGCAAGGGTAGGGGACCCCTCATGGCCGACCGGATACGCCTCAGCCTCTACTGCCCCACATCACTGCCGGGCTACCACCTGCCGTTCCTGGCGGCAGGGGCGAACGGTCTGTTCGCCAAGTTCGACCTCGACGTCGAGATCCTCGAGCCCGCTCCGGGCCCGGCGAACGCCGAGCGGGTCGCCTTGGGCGGGGCCGACGTGTGTCTGACCAGCGTGCCCCACTACCTGGCCGCCCGCACTCGCTCGGGCGATCTGGCCGCCCGGTTCTTCTCGATTCTCGTGCGGCGCAGCCCTCTGGCCGGGCTGGTGGCGGACGGCTCGGACATGGCCGCGCCCGCTGACCTACCGGGTCGCCGGATCGGGGCGCCGGAGGGAGGGGAGCTGCTGGCTGAGTACCAGACGGGCTTGGCCCACCTCGGCCTGGGCCCCTCACAGCCGGTGCCCATGACCTACGAGGAGGCACCGGCGGCGTTGGGAAGGGGGGAGATCGAGGTCGTCGCCGACTTCGCCGACCTCCTGCCCCGGACCCGACGTCAGGCCGGCATTCCCCTCCGGGCCGTTCCGCTCTGTGTAGAGG
>JAIVIH010000319.1 GCA_020200615.1 Actinomycetota bacterium
CCGGTTCACCTCCTCCGGTGTCACCGCCGAGGCCGCCTGCGGTCTGGTCCTGGCCACGGCCGCCGGCCTCCACGCCGCCCACCAGCGAGGGATCCTCCACCGCGACGTGAAGCCCGAGAACCTCATGTTCTCAGCGGGCGGTGCGCTCAAGGTGACCGACTTCGGTATCGCCAAGGTGGTCGGTGGCGCCGAGACCATGGGGACGCGAACCGGTGAGGTGTTGGGCACGCCGGCCTACATGGCGCCCGAGCAGGCCCAGGCCGCCGAGCTGGGGCCCGCCACCGACGTCTATGCGGTGGGCGTGATGCTCTACGAGCTGCTGTCGGGTCGCCTGCCCTTCCCCGACGAGGGCGATGCCATGGCCATCCTCTACCAGCACGTCCACGAGCAGCCTTCGCCGCTCACCGACGTGGCGCCGGGGGTCCCGGCCGGCGTGGCTGCAGTGGTCATGCGGGCCCTGGCTACCCGTCCCGACCAGCGCTACCCGACGGCCGAGGCGTTCGGGGTGGCCCTGGCCGAGGCGGCGACGTCGGCCTGGGGGCCGGGGTGGCCGGCGGCGCGCGGGCAGGTCTCGGTGATGGGGTCGACGCTGATCGTGGCCGCCACCGAGCGCCAGAGCGTCCCGCCCATCGGCGCGGGCGCCGGCCTCGTGGCGTCGACAGGCTCGGCGCCGCCCACGGTCGTCGTGGCACCGAGCGCCCCCGTCCGCGCCACGGTGACGACCAGACCCGGACGCGCTCGGCCGCTCGAGGACGACGGCGTGGTGCTGGTGGCGGTGCGGCGGATGGTCGAACGGCCGCCGTTCCCGACACGGCTGGTGGCCTGGACCGCAGGCCTGCTCTCCGCCTGCCTGGCCCTCGGGTTGCTGGGCCTGGGCTCGCCGGGGCACGGCGGCGACCTGCCACAGGGCGCCGTCCGCGTCGCCGGGGTGGATGCGGCTGCCGGCGCCGTGGCGCTGGATCTGGCCGATGTCGTCATCGTGGAGGGGCGCCCGCCGGGGGGTGTGCCGGACCAGGTTCGGCTTGCGCTGTCGATCGGCGGGATTGGCGTCGGCTCCGCCTCCGGCACCACGGAGCTCGGCGCCGACGGGTCGTTCCGTGCCGTGGTGGACCTGGCCGGGAGCCGGTACGTGGCCGCCGGGCGGACGACGGGGCAGCTCGATCTCCTCAGCGGCGGCCGTTCCGTGGGGTCGCGCAGCTTTGCGGTCCGGTCGACCCGGTCCGGCCTCCTGTCGCTGCCCGGGGCCGTCGGGATCGCCGCCCTCTTGTTCCTCGTCGCCTACGCCGAGTCCGTGCTGCGCCTGCTGCGCCGGGGCCGGCGCCGCCGCACCGGCGTGGCCACCCTCGTCCTGCTCGGGGGCCCCCTGGGCTGTGCCGTGGCCCTGGTCGCCGCCCTGCTGGCCGGCCGGGAACCGGGTCTGCTGACCATGGTCCTCGCCGGTTTGGCCGGGGGGGGCGCCGGGCTGGCCGCCGGCCGTGCCGGCGTGAGCGTCGGACGGTTCCGCCGCCTGGCCCGGGCCAAGGTCAGCCGGTGAGCGAGCACGCCGAGCCGGGCTGCCGGCCCCGCCGGAGCGCAGCGCCGCCTCCGTGGTCGATCCGAGCGGAGGGCTCAGCCGGAAGCCCGTCAGGGCTCGGCGAGCGCAGCGGCCAGGAAACACGATGACCGCCCAGGTCGAGATCCGCGAGCCCGGTCTGGAACGCCGGCGTCTCGCCCTGGAGTCGGGGCCCCTCGAAGTGGGACGGGAGTGCGACGGGTTGGTGGTTGTCGACCCGGCCGTGTCCCGCCGCCACCTGCTCCTCACCGCCGGCGACGACGGGCTGACGGTCGTGGATCTCGGGAGCACCAACGGCACCACACTGAACGGAAGCCCGTTGACGGCGGGAACGGCGTTCGGGCTCCATGCCGGCGACTCGATCGGCCTGGCGGGGACCACCATCGTGGTGGTCGAGACCGGAGCGGTCGTCACGACTGCCCCGGCACCGGCACCGGCACCGATGCTGCCGCCGGCCGGGCCGGCCGGGCCGGCTGAGCCGGCAGTGCCGGCGACCTCCGCAACCGCACCGGCAGTGCGCCCCGCGCTCGACGAGCTCGCCTCGACTGAGTCCGACGCCGCAGTGGTGCGGTACCGGCCCGGCTCGGCCGGCGAGGCGGCGGCCTCGGCGATGTCGGCGGCCGTTCGTCGAGCCCGCCGGCGCCTGTCCGGCATCGGCTCGGAGCCGTGGGGCGTAAAGCCGCAGATCTGTCTGGTCGACCCCTTTCCCGACCCGGACCACTCGGGCGAGGTGGTCACCGGCGGGACGGTGGTCGACTCCGCCCGCGGCGAGATCTGGATGGTGGTGAGCGCCGAGTCGCCACCGGAGGCCCCGGAACGCCCGCTGGCCCTGCTCTTCGGTGCCGCCCTTCCGGCCGCCGTCGACCTCGGCGTCGTCCTCGAGGGCTACGGCCTGCACCTCTCCGGGTCGCCCGACCCCGACCCGCGCCTCCGGGAGATGGAGCTGCCGCCCTTCGCCGCTGCCGAGGGCGAGCTGGCGGGAGCCATGGCTCTGTCGTTCGTGAACTACCTGCTCAAGCGGGCCGACGAGGCGTCGCTCCGCCGGCTCCTGGCGGAGTCCAAGCCCGGTCGCGTCGACGTCACTGCCACCGACGTCTACGGAACGAGCCTGGCCGGCTTGGAGGAGGCGTGGTCCTGGAAGCTGGCGTCGGGGCCCCCCGACGTGCGCGCCGGCCAGTTCCTCCGGCTCGCCCTCCGCTACCTCCGGCCCCACCGCCGCCGGGAGGCGGAGATGTTCGTGTACATGCTGCTCGGCCTGGCCTTCACCATGGTCTTTCCGTTCGCGGTGAAGCGCCTGTTCGACACCGCCATTCCCAGCGGCGAGCTGTCCCAGGTCATGGGCGTACTTGGGTTCCTGGGCGCGGCCTTCGCAGTGTCGTTGTTGGCCACCCTGCGCCGTTCCTATCTGGCGGCCTACGTGTCCAGCGCGGTGATCCGCCAGATCCGCACGTCGATGTTCGCCCGTATGCAGGCCCAGTCGACCGGCTGGTTCAGCCGCCACCAGCAGGGCGACGTGCTCTCCCGGCTCGTCTCCGACGTCGCCAGCCTGGAGGCCGGATTGTCGGAGACCGTGCGGGAGGGCTTCTTCCAGGTCCTGTCGCTCGTGGTCGCCTCTCTCGTGCTTCTCACCCTCGATCCCCTCCTGGGCGCCATCGTGCTGGCCGGCGCCCCCGTGGTGGGCCTCGTCTACAAGGCGATGTCGGGCGGTGCCCGCAAGCGGAGCATCGCCGTTCAGGAACGCATGGGCGGTCTGGTCAGCACCGCGACGGAGAACTTCAGCGCCCAGGGCGTCGTGAAGGCGTTCGCGTTGGAAGCCCGGGAGCGGGCCCGTTTCGGCCGGGCCTGTGACCGCCTGTTCGACGCCCAGTTGCGCCTGCAGCTCTTCGGCGGCCTGTTCGGCCTGTCGGTCAACACCGTCGTGACGTTCCTGCGCCTGGCCGTGATCGGGGTCGGTGCCTGGCTCATCCTCGAGGGCAACCTCACCATCGGCGGCCTGGTGGCGTTCCTCGGCCTCATGGGCGAGGTGCTGAGCCCGGTCACCGCCCTCACCGGCATCGGTCAGGAGATCCAGGCCGCCACCGGCGCCCTGGAACGGGTGAACGAGGTGCTCCAGGCCGTTCCGGAGATCGACGACGCGCCGGACGCCGTCGCCCTGCCGCCGCTCCGGCGCGAGATCCACCTTGAGGGCGTCGGGTTTTCCTACACGCCGGAGCGCCGAACGCTCGAGGGGATCGACGTGGTAATCCCCGCCGGGTCACGGGTAGCCTTCGTCGGGCCGACTGGCGCCGGCAAGTCCTCGGTGCTGCAGCTGCTCATGCGCTTCGTCGACCCCGACGAGGGGGTGGTGCGCTTCGACGGCCGGGACATCCGGACCGGCGCCGTCGCCTCGCTGCGGGGCCAGCTCGGCGTGGTGTTCCAGGAGTCGTTCCTCTTCGACGCCACCATCCGCGAGAACATCGCCATGGGCAAGCCCAGCGCCACCGACGAGGAGGTCGAGGCGGCGACCCGGGCGGCCGAGCTGCACGACTTCATCGCCGAGCTGCCTCGGGGCTACGACACCCTGGTGGGCGAGAGGGGCGGACGCCTCTCCGGGGGACAGCGCCAGCGCCTCGCCATCGCCCGGGCCCTGCTGCGCGACCCGTCGGTGCTGATCCTCGACGAGGCCACGTCGGCGCTCGACCCCCGCACCGAGCGCCTCATCGCCTCCACGCTCGAGCGCGTCGGCGCCGGGCGCACGAC
>JAIVIH010000320.1 GCA_020200615.1 Actinomycetota bacterium
CCCGCGGACGGCGTAGGACGTGGACGCCACCCGCAGCGAGGACACCTCCACCGCCTCGAAGGCGGAGCCGAGGACGGTCCGGAGCCGGCCAAGGTCGGTGTCGTTCCACCCGGGATCCGGGGCACCACTGAGGAACCAGGGAGAGCCGTTGTCGGCCAGCACCATCCCGTGCTTCTTGAGGGCCCGGAGGATCACCTGGTTCTCGGCCGAGAAGCCGCTGATGTCGAAGCTGGCCTTGAGCCGGAACCATGCGCCCATGGGCGGGTCCGACGCCCCACCCGTCGCCGCCTTGTGGCTCCCCGGCCACACGTAGGCGTTGGCCGTCCGGGGCGCGGTGAAGCGGATCACGTGGTCGATGGTCCCGGCCGCGACCTCGTCGCGGCGGACCAGGCCGGGCAGGATCGGTAGCCCGGCGGCGTCTCCCGAGGTCCAACCCAGCGGCCGCATGGCGTTCGAGCGGGTCCCAGGTGGCGCCCGAGCCCGCGCTCCAGGACGTGGCTCCATTCTGCGGATAGGCCCGGTAGAGCTCCCACAGCCGGCACGCATCCCTGTCGACCACGAGCACGTGGCGGTCGCCGCTCGCGCTCGGCCCGCCCTCGATCGGCGCGCCCGCGGGCACCGGGTAGGGGCCGGGGTCGCTCTCATCGGCGTACTCGAACGTGACGGGGACGCGGGGCTGACTTCCGCCGACGGTCGTGAACGGGATGCCGATCGGCCCTCCGTCCCACGTGCCGCTCCCGAAGTCGGCCTTCAGCCCGGCTCCAGCACCGACGCTCGCCACCCAGGTGGCCGACTGCGGATGGACGGGCAGGGTCGAAACGTCCGCGTGCCAGAACGAGTCGGCCGGGAAGGTCGGGCAGGCGGGGGCTCCGGGGAAGGGCGTCGCCCGTCCTGGCGCTGCCATCGTCAGCGCAGCCACGGCCGCCAACGTGGTCGCCAGCGCGACCGTTGACCGCCCCTGGCCCAAGGCTCTCATCTAGGCGGTGTCGGCAGAGCGGCTTCCTGGGTTGAGGGCACCCCTGCAGCAATAGGTCCGCGGCGACAACGTTCGCCGCCTGCAATTGCGTCCTACCTGGAGCAGTGCTACACCGTCCTATTACCCGGGGTTAGGGACGGGAGGCAGGCTGGTGGGACGGATTCGAGGGTTTGCGGCTGTCAGCGCGCTGGCGCTGGCCTGGGGCACTGCGGTGGCGATCCCTGCGGAGGCGGCCATCCTGGGCTGCGGGGACATCGTCGTCCGGAACACGACGCTGGAGAACGACGTGGGCCCCTGCGGGGTCGGCCTGGTCATCGGGGCGGACAACATCACGCTCGACCTCAACGGTTACAGCATCACCGGGCTCCCCCGGACCGACGACGGCGCCGGCATCTACCTGTTGCGACGGACCAACGTCACGGTCAAGAACGGCACCGTCCGCAACTTCGACGGCGGCGTCGTGCTCGACGGAGGCACGCAGAACACGGTCAGGAACATGGACGTCCACGACAACATCGGCGTCGTGGGCCAGACCAGGTACGCCGAGGGGATCGCCCTGCTCTCGTCGACCAACAACCGGATCGTCGGGAACCGCGTTCGTCACAACGGTCCCCTCGGAGGGATCGGGCTCTACTCCCGGGTCGACACCAACCACCCTCGTCAGACCAGTGGGCTGACCACCGGGAACCTCATCGACTCCAACCAGGTGCTCGACAACAACATCGAGCGGAACGCCGGCCTCAACGACTCTGACGGCATCCGCGTCGAGTCCGAGTCCGCTTTCAACACCATCACCAACAACTACGTGGCCGGCAGTGGGCTCGACGGCATCTCGCTCTTCAGCTTCAGCCCCGACAACGTGGTGAAGTTCAACACCGTCGTCAACAACGGGTTCCTGAATCCCGCAACCCGGCGGGGGGATGGCATTCGCGTGTTCGGGGGCGCCCACCGGAGCGTCGTCCAGGGCAACCAGGTGATGGGCAACGCCGCCCACGGCATCGTCTTGCAGGGCCCCACTGCCGCCCGGCCCGCGGTCTTGGACAGCTTCATCCTGGAGAACATCTCCATCGACAACAGCCGGCTCCCACCGCTAAGCAACACGCCTCTGGGCGGGCCGACGTTCGACCTCACCGACGGCAGCCCCGACTGCGACAACAACCAGTGGCGACGGAACACCTACCGGACAGCCTCACCGCTCTGCACCACCATCGACGGCCGCCGGGTCTAGTTCCGCAGCGCTAGATCCCAGCGCCCGCTGCGACGGCCGGTTGAGGCCGGGGCGGGCCGGGAAGAACTCTCGGATGATGGACGTCCAAGTCGAGGACGAGGTCAGGCTCGACGTCCCCGAGTTCTTCTCACCTGCGGTGGGGAGGACGGGCGACGCCCTCGACCTCCAGCTGCTAATCGACGGCACGTGGCGACCGGCGACGGACGACGAAACCTTCGACGTCCGTTCGCCTATCGACGGCACCGTCATCGCCCGGGCGGCCAAGGCCTCGGCGGCCGACGTCGAGTCCGCCATCGCCGCTGCCGGTGAGGCGCGGGAGGGCTTCAAAGCTGAGCCCGCGGCCGCCCGCCTCGAGATCTGCACCCGCGCCGCTGAGATAGTCGACGAGCAGGCCGACACCCTGGTCGCGGCCATCGTCACCGACCTGGGGAAGACGGCGGAGCAGGCGAAGTCTGAGGTCAAGGCCACCCGGGAGCGCCTCGGGTTGGCGCGCGAAGAGGTCCGCAAGATCTTCGGCGAGTACCTACCGGGAGACTGGATCGGCGAGACCGCGGGGAAGTCGGCCATCGTCATCCGCGAGCCGGTCGGGACCGTGGCCGCCTTCGGGCCGTTCAACTACCCGCTGTTCCTCGTCGCCTCCAAGATCATCCCTGCGCTGGCGGCGGGGAACACCGTCGTGGCCAAGGCGCCGTCGGAGGCGCCCATCTCCCTTGTCTTGTTCGCTCGGGTCCTGGAAGAGGCCGGGCTTCCGCCCGGCGTGCTCAACGTCATCACCGGCGCGGGGAGCGAGATCGGCGACGTGCTCGCCTCCCACGACGATGTGTCCATGATCTCCTTCACGGGCTCGACGTCGGTGGGTCGCAGCATCGCAGCCAAGGCCGGGCCCAAGCCCATGCACCTGGAGCTGGGCGGGAACGCAGCCGCGATAATCCTGGCCGACGCCGACCTCGACCTGGCCGTGGAAAAGTCGGTCCTCGGCGCCCTCAAGAACGCGGGACAGCGGTGCGACGCCGTCAGCCGCGTGCTGGTCGAGGAATCCGTCTACGACGCCTACGTCGAGCGGGCGCTCAAGGAAGTCGAGCAGTGGCCGGTCGGCGATCCCCGGGTCGACAGCACCAAAGTCGGACCGCTGGTCAACGACAAGGCGGCGACTTATGTGCACGAGCTCGTCGACGACGCCGTGGAGAAGGGCGCTCGCCTCCTCGCCGGGGGCGACGTCTCCGCCGCCTATCACGAGCCGACGGTCCTGGCCGGCGTCCCTCTGGAGGCCGACATTCTCTGGGAGGAGACCTTCGGTCCCGTCCTCACCGTCGTGCCCGTGCCCGACCTGGACACCGCCCTGGAGCTGGCCAACCGCTCCCGGTACGGGCTCGACTCCGCCGTCTTCACGTCCAGCCTCGAACAGGCGTGGAAGGCGGCGCGAGCCCTGGAGTGCGGCCAGGTCACGATCAACGATGCCCCCGCCCACGGCGTCGGCCACTTCCCCTTCGGCGGGCGCAAGCCCGACTCCGGTCTCGGGCGGGAGGGTCTCGGCTACTCGATCGACGAGTGCACCGTGCTGAAGACCATCGTCATGCCCACCTGACGAACCGACGAACGGCTCAGGACTCGAAACGAACCTCGTTGGCCGCGGCATCCTCCGCCGCGAACCGGAGGAAGCGCTCACCTTCGGCCTCCAGCGCCGCCCGGCCTGCCGCCGGCAAGGGGCCGGGGTGGGCGATCACCAGCGTGGCCGCCGTCGACCGATCCCGTTGGATGGACCAGGTCCCCCGCACCGCTCCGTCCCAGAGGAACGTGCCCCGCATGGGTGCCGTGGCCATCGTCAGTCCTTGGCGCGTTTCCTCGGTCCCGAAACGGCTGCGGTCGGCGTGGGACAGGAGGGCGTTGTCGTATTCGGGCAGGAAGCGGGCGGGGCCGGGGGTGTCCGAACCGGGCCTCCGCCCCTCCGGGACGTCGAACAGCTCCCGCCCCCGGTCGTCCCGGAACGTGCGAAGGTGGGGACGGAGCCGCTCCACCACTTCCCGCATGGCCGTGAGGCGGGACCAGGCGGCCACGTCGGCCACCGTGGCCG
>JAIVIH010000321.1 GCA_020200615.1 Actinomycetota bacterium
TTCCTGGATCCCCTCGCCGAGCGGGGGTGGCACGCCGTGGCCGCCGACCTGCGGGGTCACGGCGACAGCGACCACCCGGCTGACGTCGCCGCCTACAGCCTCGAAATCTTCGTAGACGAGATCCTGGGCCTGGTCGACTCCCTGGACTGGGCCTACTTCGTGGTGATGGCGCACTCGATGGGGGGCGCGGTGGCCCAGCGGCTGGCCCTGGACAACCCCGGTCGGGTCCGGGCCCTGGTCCTGATGAACACCTTTCACGGCCCCGTGGCCATCGACCGGGCCCTGATCGAGCTCGCCATCAGCGTCGTCCGCCAGGGCGGCATGCCGGCCCTGGCTGCGGCCCAGGCGGCCCGGAGGGAGGCCGATCCCGCGGCCGCGGCGGCCCATCGCCGGATCGAGCAGGCCCGGCCCGGGTTCGCCGAGCGCCTGAACCGCAAGCTCCTGGCCTGCTCCCAGGACATGTGGCTGGCCATGGCCCCGCGGTTCCCCGACTGGCCGGACACGCTGAGCGAGGTTGGCAGCCTTTCGATCCCGACCCTGGTGATCGTGGGCGAGGACGACGCCACCATGCGGGCCGACTGCGAGCGGCTGGCAGCCGCCATCCCCGGTGCGCGGCTGGAAGTGCTGGCCGGCACCCGCCACGCGCCCCACCTGGAAGCCCCCGACAGTTGGTGGGGCCCGGTGGCCGCCTTCCTCGAGGGTTTGGTGGACGGCGCTGGCCCTACGATGCTGTCTGCGGCTTCGCCGACCCAGGGCGGAGTCCCAGCCCCGCCTTCCTCCCGAGCGTGGGGCCCCAACCCCACGCCGGGCCGTCGCCGAGGAGGAGGGTGACCAGTGATAGATGAATCCGTCGTCCAGCGGGTGCTGGGTACGGCGTTACGGACGGGTGGCGACTTCGCCGAGGTGTTCGTGGAGGACCGCCGTTCGTCGTCCGCCCGTCTCGACGACGGCCGGGTGGAGGAGCTGACCTCGGGGCGGGACCGGGGCGCCGGCATCCGCGTCGTCCGGGGCCAGACCACGGCTTCGCCCACACGTCCGACCTCTCCGAGACGGGCCTCCACGCCGCGGCCGAGGCCGCCGGCGCCGCCGCTCGCGGCGGAGGAGAGGGCGTGCGCGAGGTGGCCATCACCGACCGGCCACCCCAGCACCCGGCCGGCGTCCGGATCCTCCCCCAGGACGTTCCCAAGGCGGCCAAGGTGGAGCTCCTCCACCGGGCCGAGGACGCGGCCCGGGCCCTCGACGGCTCCGTCCGCCAGGTCGCGGTCACCTACGCCGACGGCCGCCGCCGGATCCTCGTGGCCAACAGCGATGGCCTCCTGTCGGGCGACGACCAGGTCCGCACCCGGCTCGGCGTCTCGTGCGTGGCTGCGGCCGACGACGTCCGCCAGACCGGCTACCAGACCACCGGCGGCACCGTGGGCTTCGAGCTGTACGACTCCGTCGACGTGGAGGACGTGGCCCGGGTGGCGGCCCAGCGTGCGGTCGACCTGCTCAAGGCCCGGCCCGCCCCCAGCGGCCAGGTGCCCGTGGTCCTGCGCAAGGGGGCGGGCGGCGTGCTCTTCCACGAGGCGTGCGGTCATGGCCTGGAGGCCGACCTGGTGGGCAAGGACGCGTCCGTGTTCCGCGGCCAGGTCGGCGAGCGGGTGGCCAGTCCCCTCGTCACCCTGGTGGACGACGGCACCTACGGCCAGGAGTGGGGCACCTACGGGGTGGACGACGAGGGCCACGCCGCCCAGCGCAACGTCCTCATCCAGGACGGCGAGCTGACCGACTACATGTGGGACTTCGTGCGGGCCCGCAAGGAGGGCCGGGAGTCCTCCGGCAACGGTCGCCGCCAGAGCTACCAGCACCTGCCCATGGTGCGGATGACGAACACGTACGTGCTGGCCGGCGCCGAAGACCCGGACGAGATAATCCGTCAGACCCCGTACGGCATCTACTGCGTCCAGCTCGGCGGTGGCCAGGTGAACACGGCCACCGGTGACTTCGTGTTCGGCATGACCGAGGCCTACCTGATCGAGAACGGCCAGGTCACCGCCCCGCTGCGGTCGGCCAACCTAATAGGCAACGGGCCTGAGGTGCTGCGGGCCATCGACGCCGTGGGCAACGACTTCGACACGTGGGCCGGCCTCTGCGGCAAAGACGGGCAGGGTGTTCCCGTCTCCTCCGGCCAGCCGACCCTCCGCGTCGCCGCCCTCACCGTGGGCGGCACCGGGTGACGGCGACGGACGTCACCTCCGCCGCGCCCACCGGCGGCCCCGCCCAATCCGCCGACCCCGACACCCTCCTCGGTCTGGCCGAACGGGTCGCGGGCTGGGCCGCCGCCGGGGAGCAGGTCGAGGCCTACGTGGCCCGAGGTCGCCACACGTCGGTGAGGGTCTTCGACGGCGACGTCGAGTCCTTGTCCTCGGCCGACTCCGAGGGCGTCGGCATCCGGGTCATCTCCGGCCACCGGCAGGGCTTCGCCTACGCCGCCTCGCTCGACGAGGCGGTGATCGCCGAGACGTTCGCCGAGGCCCGGGACAACGCCGAGTTCGGCACCGTCGACCCCTACCTCGGCCTCCCCGAGCCGGACGGCGTCCGCCCCGTCGACCTCGACCTCTTTCATCCCGAGCTGGCCGACTTCCCCGCCGCGGCCAAGGTCGACCTCGCCCTCGAGCTCGAGCGGGCCACCCGCGCCGCCGATTCCCGCATCAGGGGCGTCGAGTCCGCCGACTACGGCGACTCGATCTTCCAGGGCGCCATCGCGTCGAGCACGGGCGTGCGAGCCTCCCAGCAGCGGACGGTCTGCTCCCTCTGGTCCTCGGCCCTGGCCGACGACGGAACTGGGACGCAAACCGGGAGCGGGTATTCCGTTGGCCGCCGGCCGTCCGACCTCGACGTGGCCGAGGCCGCCACCGACGCCGCCTTCCGGGCGACCCGCCTGCTCGGGGCCCACAAGCCCCCCTCCCAGCGGCTCGCCGTGCTGCTCGAGCCGTCGGTCACTGCCTCGTTCCTCGCCGTGCTGTCCTCCGCACTGTCGGGGATGGCCGCCATCAAGGGCCGGTCCTTCCTGGCCGGCCGGCTGGGCGAGCAGGTCGCCGTCCCCTTTCTCACCCTGGTCGACGACCCCACGAATGGCGCGGCTTACGGGGCCGCCCCCTTCGACGCCGAGGGGCTGGCCAGCAGGCAGAACGTCCTCATCGACGGTGGTGTCCTGCGGTCCTTCCTCCACAACACCTACACCGGGCGGCGCCGCGGGCAACCCTCCTCTGCGAACGCGGTGCGGGGAGGCTTCAAGACCACTCCGGGCGTGGGGTGCCGGGCCCTGAGCCTGGCCCCGGGGCAGGCCGACCAGGCCCAGCTCTTGGCCGACATGGGCGAGGGCCTCCTCGTCCAGTCGGTGACCGGCCTCCACTCGGGCGCCAACTCCACCACGGGCGACTTCTCCGTGGGCGTCGCCGGCCTCATGGTGCGGGGTGGCGAGATCGCCGAACCCGTCCGGGAGGCGACGATCGCATCGAGCCTGCCCCGGATGCTTCTGGGTGTCGTCGCCGTCGGTTCCGACCGCGAGTGGCTTCCGGGGAGCGTCGCCGGCATGAGCCTGGTGGTCGCCGACGTCACCCTTTCCGGATCCTGAGCCCCAGTCCCGTCGCTGTGCCTGCCGTCGGCCTCCCCATCTCCCACGCCATCATCCTGGGCATCGTGCAGGGCCTGACCGAGTTCCTGCCCGTCTCGTCCAGCGGCCACCTCATCCTCATCCCGTGGCTGTTCGGATGGGAGGAGCTCACCAAGAACCCCGACCTCAACAAGACGTTCGACGTCGCCCTCCACGTCGGCACCTTCGTCGGAGCGGCGGCCTACTTCGCGCCTGACCTGCGCAGGCTCGCGAAAGCGGGCATCGCGTCCGTCCGCCGGCGGTCCGTGGAGACCCCGGACGAGCGCATGGCCTGGCTTCTCCTGTTGTCGACCCTCCCCGGTGCGGCGATCGGCTCGCTGCTGGAGCAGGTGATCGAGGAGGAGTTGGGCCGGGAGTGGCTGATCGCCATCATGCTCATCGTGTTCGGTCTGGTACTGGCGGTGGCCGACCGGGCCAAGGGCGAGCGCAAGGCCGACGACTTCGGCTGGCGGGACGCCCTGGTCATGGGCGCAGCCCAGGCCGCGGCCCTCTCCCCCGGCGTCTCCCGCTCGGGGGCGACCATCTCCGCCAGCCGCTGGCTGGGTTTCGAGCGCGCGTCGGCGGCCCGGCTGTCGTTCCTCATGAGCCTGCCCATCATCGGCGGGGGGCGGTGCTGTCCCTCCTGGCGACCGGCTTTCGCTGAGCGGGGCCCGAGGGCCGCTCGGGGGCCCGCCCAGCCCGGGGGTGAGGGTGACAGTGACGGTCCCGTGGGTCACGGCAAAGGCCACGGCCCGGGCCTCCTCGGGACTCACGGCCAGCGTGGCCGACTCGGTCCCGGCGTCGACCACGAGGGCGTCGAGCGCCACCGCCAGGGTGGGCTCGCCCGTCCCGGACAGCTGGGGGTCGAAGGACGCCAGAACGTCCACGACGTCTCCCCGCCGGACCACGACCGAGGCACCCCCCACAGGCACGGCCACGGCCCGGGTCCCCGGGGGCAGGAGGGCGGCGACCCCAGCCAGGCCCTCGGGCGCCAGGTGTCCCCGGAAGACGGGCTGGCCGGCCAGCAAGGGGACGACGGTGGTGCGCCCCGCGACCTCGGCCACGGACCGGGTCGCCGTCTCGGGCAGGAACGCGGCGGGCACCTGGCGGACGGCGAGGTCGGCGGGCTCCACCTCGGTCCCCCGCTCGACCTCCCGGCTGGCGACGACCACCGGTCGCAAGGGGCCGTAGCGAGCGGCCAGGGACTGGGCCTGGCCCACGAAGCGGGCGACGACCAGGCCGGTCATGAGGGCCAGCAAGACCGTCACCAGCCAGAACGCGAGGGGGGAGCGGGAAAGGCGGAAGCGGAGCAGACGGGACAGGCGCACGGAACGTCCTCCTCGGGCGCGCGGAGACACGGCGGGAGGAAGTGCGCGAGCCGATGCTAGGGAGAAATCGGGGGCTTTCCTAGAGGCGCAGGAACTTCAGCCGTCCAGCGGAGGGAGCGTCCCAGGGTCGACGGCCTGACCGCACGAGCACGCCCGGTCACCGGGGATGGCCGGCGCCGCCCTCTGGAGCAGGCGCTGCACCTTCTCCACGTTCTCCCTCAGCACGCGGAAGACCTCGTCCATGGTGACGGGAACGATGCCCTCCACCCCTTCGAGCCCCACGTCGTAATCGGTCACCAAGGCGACCCCGGCGTAACAGATGCCTAGCTCCCGGGCCAGCACCGTCTCGGGGTACTGGGTCATGTTGACGACGTCCCAGCCGGCGGAAGAGAACCAGCGGGACTCGGCCCGGGTGGAGAAGCGGGGGCCCTGGATGACCACCACCGTGCCGCGGGGATGGGCCGTGATCCCCTCCGCTTCAGCCGCCTGGGCCACGATCGTCCGCAGCTCGGGACAGTAGGGGTCGGCGAAGGCGATGCAGTTGAGCACCGGGCCGTCGAAGAAGGTGTCGACGCGACTGCGGGTGCGGTCCACCAGCTGGTCGCACAGGACGAACTCGCCGGGCTTGATCTCGAGCTTGAGCGACCCGACGCTGCACGGCCCGAGGATGCGCCGGACGCCGAGCTTGCGCATGGCCCAGAGGTTGGCCCGGTAGTTCACCCTGTGGGCCGGGAACTCGTGGTGAACGCCGTGGCGGGGCAGGAACGCCACCCGATGTCGACCGCCGGCGTCGCCACCAGGGCCGGGCTCAGGCGGTCTTGGCGTCGGGCTTGCTGCCCTTGCCCGACGACCCCGACGACGCCTTCTCGCGGCCCGAAGACGACTTCTCGCCCGATCCAGAGGACGCAGCCTTCTCGCTCTTGCCGGTCTTCTCGCCCTTGGCCGCCTTGTCGCCGGCCTTCTCCCTAGTATCCGACTTGTCAGTATCCGACTTGTCGCCGGAATCGGCCTTCTCACCGTCCTTGTCCTTCGACCGGAGGGCGGGCCGGCTGTCGGTCCGGTAGAAGCCGCTGCCCTTGAACGAGATCCCGATGGACCCGAACACCTTGCGCAGGGCCCCACCGCACGACGGGCACGTGGTGAGGGCCTCGTCCTTGAAGGACTGAACGACCTCCAGGTGCTGGCCACAGGCCTTGCAGGCGTACTCGTACACAGGCATGAAAGAAGCCTCCACAACCGTTCCACGGCTGAACGTCCGGCAACCCAGCGGCGTCACCCGCACCGGTTTCGGAACATTGTACCGACCCCCGTACGATGAGCCGGTGGAGCGTCCGGAACCAGAACTCACCCTCGAGGCGGTGTCGGCCCGCCTGGAGGAGCTGGAGAGCGGGTTCCACGACCTCGAGGCCCGGGTCCGGGAGCTGGAGGAGGCCGGGAGCGAGTTTCGCCTCGCCCTCAACCGGTTGGGTGACGCCTTGGCCGCGACCCACGACCGGCCGGCGATGTTGCGGGCCGTGCTCGAGACGTGCGCCCTCTACCTCCGGGCCTCCTCGGCCGTCTTCTACGGCGCCGTGGCCGGAACCGGCCGCCTCCGCCCCCTGGCCACCAGTGGGGAGGGCCCGGCCGTCGAAGAGCTGAAGGAGCTCACGCCCGGCGAGGGCCTGGCGGGGACGGCGGCGGCCTCCGACGGGGTCGCGGTCTGGCCGAACGGGACGGCCCCGGCCCCCTCCCCCAACGAGCCCCCGGCCTCGGCCGCCGCCGTGGCCGTGCCCGTTCGGTCGGGTGGGCACGACTTCGGCGTGCTCGCCCTGTACGGCCGCTCGGTCGACCGGCCCTACACCGAGGACGAGGTCGAATCGCTCGCCGCCCTGGTCCGCCAGGTCGAGACGGCCATCGAGAACACGTTCTTGTACGAGGAGGCGACCCGGCTGTCGATCACCGACGGGCTGACGAGTCTCTGGAACCGCCGGCAGTTCGACCTCCGGTTGGCGGCCGAGCTGCAGCGGGCCGTGCGCTTCCACGAGCCCTTCTCGGTGGTGATGATGGACCTCGACCAGATGAAGCCCATCAACGACCGCCTGGGCCACCAGGCCGGGGACGGCGTCCTCATCGAGCTGGCCCACCGGGTGGTCGGCGCCATCCGGGACGTCGACCTGGTGGCACGCCTCGGCGGTGACGAGTTCGGCCTCGTCCTCCCCAACACGGGGGTGGCCGGGGCCCTCCGGCTGGCGGACAAGGTGCGGGGAGTGATCGGCGATCGGCCCATGGAGGTGGACAAGGAGACGGTCGAGGCGACTGTCTCCGTAGGGGTGGCCTCCTACCCGGAGCACGGCGCGACCGGGCGCGAACTGGTGGCGGCAGCGGACGCCGCCCTCTACCGGGCCAAGTCGGCGGGCGGCAACCGGGTCGAGCATGCCAAGGTGGGCGGATGACGAAACCGATTCGCAAGGCCGTCATACCTGCGGCAGGTCAGGGCACGCGATTCCTGCCCGCCACCAAGGCCCAGCCCAAGGAGATGCTGCCCATCGTCGACAAGCCGGCGATCCAGTTCGTGGTCGAGGAGGCGGTGGCGGCCGGGATAAGGGACATCCTCATCATCACCGGACGGGGCAAGCGCTCGCTGGAGGACCACTTCGACCGGTCGTTCGAGCTGGAGCACTCCCTCGAGGCGTCGGGGAAGACCGACCTGCTCGAGGAGATGCAGGACATCGCCAACATGGCGGACATCCACTACGTCCGTCAGGGCGACCCGAGGGGTCTGGGCCACGCCGTCTCGGTGGCCCGGCAGCACGTGGGCGACGAGCCCTTCGCGGTGATGCTCGGCGACGACATCATGACGAAGGAGGCCAAGGTCCTTCAGGAGATGATGGGCGTGTACGAGAAGTACGGCCAGTCCGTCATCGCCCTGAAGGAAGTGGCTCCCAGAGAGATCTCGTCCTACGGGTGCGTCCGCCCCGAAGAGGTGGAAGACCAGCTGGTGCGCATCCTCGACCTGGTAGAGAAGCCCCAGGCCGAAGACGCCCCCTCGAACCTGGCCGTTATGGGCCGGTACGTATTCACCCCCGAGATCTTCGACGCCATCGAGCAGGTCGACCCCGGCGCCGGCGACGAGATCCAGCTGACCGACGCCATCGCCGTCCTCATCAAGGAGCAGACCGTCTACGGCTATGTCTTCGAGCACGGCCGCTACGACGTAGGTGACAAATTCGACTATCTGCGGGCCACGGTGGAGATGGCCATCGACCGCCCCGACCTGGGCCCCCAGTTCCGGGAGTTCCTGGTCGACCTGGTCCAGCGCAAGAAGCTGCTCTGACGCTCACGCGCCGGCGGTGCTGACCCCGCTGGAGGAGGTGCGCTCCACCATCCTCGCCACGTGCTCGCCTCTTCCCACGGTGGCCCTGCCCCTGGGCGAGGCCGTGGGCTGCGTGGCCGCGGCGCCCGTCGTCGCCCGCTTCGACGTGCCTCCCTTCGCCAACACCGCCATGGACGGATACGCCCTGCGGTCAGCCGACACCGACCCGGCGCCCGCTCGCCTGGAGGTGATCGGCGTCCTCGCCGCCGGGGCCGCGCCCGATCGGGCCGTCGGCCCGGGCCAAGCGCTGCGGATCATGACCGGCGCTCCCATCCCCCCGGGGGCGGACGCCGTGGTCATGGTCGAGCGCACCCGAGCCTCGGATGACGGCCGGGAGGTACTGATCGAGGTGGTGGCGACCCCGGGTCAGTCCGTGCGCGAGGCGGGAAGCGACCTCCGGGCCGGGCAGGAGGTCGTCGCCCCGGGCACGCCCCTATCCGCAGGCCACGTAGGCGTCCTGGCGAGCCTGGGCGAGGGGTGGGTGCAGGTCCACCGGCGGCCCGTGGTGGGCGTCCTGACCACGGGCGACGAACTGGTGGACGGCCCGGGGCCTCTCCGACCCGGACAGATCCACGATTCCAACCGGCCCCTCCTGCTCGCCCTCGCCGGCCAGGCCGGCTGCCGGCCGGTTGACCTGGGACGGGCGCCGGACGATCCCGACGCCATCGCTTCCGCTCTGGAGCAGGCCATCGAGCGCTGCGACGTCGTCCTCGTCACGGGAGGCGTGAGCGTGGGCGACTTCGACTTCGTCGGGACGGTCCTCGCCCGCCTGGGAACGGCGTGGGCCTGGGA
>JAIVIH010000511.1 GCA_020200615.1 Actinomycetota bacterium
GGCCCTGCTTGTCGGGGCTCGACTCCTGGGCTCCGGCGAAGAAGAAGCGGGCCACGGACCGGTCCTCGGGCGTGCCCCGGGAGCGCTCCTTCATCTCCTGCGCCCTCATCTCGAAGTCGGCCGGTGGCCACAGAGCGAGACAGCCGTCGACCTCGCTGGTGATGTACGCCACGGCCAGCTGGTCCCGAAATCTCGCCGGGAGGATGACCCGCCCTTTGACGTCGAGGGAGTGGTTGTGCTCCCCGAGGAACATGCTGCGCCACCTGAATGAGAAACTGGTCGGTCATAACCCACACATGGGGCTCAGGACGTCCGGGGACCTCCCCCAGCCTCCCCTGCGCTCCACTTTGAGCCACAGTACGCCCCTTCCCTCCACCGGTCAACTCGGACGCGCCCCGATGTGAAGATGGGCCCGTGAACCTCCCCCTCCGGACCCGGCTGGCGGCCCTGACGGGGCGGATGGCGTCGGAGATCTCCCGCCGGGCGGGCGCCGGAGGGGGGTCCAACATCGGCGGCCGGGTCACCCTCGCCCTCGACCCGCGAGCGCTGGAGCTCATGGCCGCCGGGCGCCAGGTGGCCCTGGTCACGGGCACCAACGGCAAGACGACCACTACCCGGCTCCTGGCCGCCGCCCTCGGTCCCGCGGGCCGGGTAACCACCAACTCGGCCGGCGCCAACCTGCTGTCCGGCCTGGTCAACACCCTCACCCGGGAGGAGGACGCCGGCTACGCCGCTCTTGAGGTCGACGAAGGCCTGCTGGCCCGGGCCATCGACGCCGTCCGCCCGTCCGCCGTGGTCCTCCTCAACCTCAGCCGGGACCAGTTGGACCGCATCGGCGAGGTGCGGATGCACGCCGAGGCGTGGCGCCGGGCCCTCGACCGGGTGCCCGCCACCCGGGTGGTGGCCAACGCCGATGACCCCCTGGTGGCCTGGGCCGCCCACGCCGGTCGGATGATCACGTGGGTCGGCACCGGCCAGCGCTGGCGCTCGGACGCCGCCTCCTGCCCGGCCTGCGGCGGCCGCATCCGGTGGGACCAATCCAGCTC
>JAIVIH010000071.1 GCA_020200615.1 Actinomycetota bacterium
GCCTCGTGCAGGGCGGCAATGACGGGCTGGGCCTCGCCGGACGAGGGGTGGCCTCCGGCGAAGTCGGCCATCGTGCCGTCGGCGCCCACCGTGACCAGGTTGCAGCGGTAGGCGACCTGGTCGGGCTCCAGGCGCAGGCCCATGGCCGCAGCCTCGATCGGGGCCCGTCCCGTGTGGTAGCGGGCGGGGTCGTAGCCCAGGATGGAGAGGTTGCCGACGTCGCTACCGGGGGGGAAGCCGGGGGGGATGGTGGCCGCCCGCCCCACCTCGCCCCGGGCGGCGAGAGCGGCCAGGTTGGGCAGGTTGGCGACCTCGAGCGGCGTCCGGCCGCCCAGCTCGTCGACAGGCTCGTCGGCGGCCCCGTCGGGGACGCACACCACGTACTTCATGCGGGCACTGTAGAAGCGGCTGGAGGGCGCTGTGTCCGGGTTGCCCGCTGCCGTCGGTACGCTCAGTGGTGGTGCGACCCCCCGGAAGGACTGCGGTCGCGGTGGCTCTCGCCGTCATCCTGGCCGGGTGCGGCGGAGGAGGAGACGCCGAGCTGGGCACCGGGCAGGGACTCGGGGAGACCCCGTCGACCGCGCCCGGTGGCTCGCTGCCGCCCCCGGGTGACCCCCAACCGGGTACCACGGTGACGCCCGGGCCAGGAGGAGAAGCTCCTCCCGGGAACAACCCGCCGGGCCCGGCCGACACCCGGCCGCCGGCCCGGCCCTCCGAGCTGGCCGGGGTGCAGCTCCGGCTGACACGCCTGGCCGGGCTGGCCGAGCCGCTGGCCATGGCCGTCCGCCTCGGGGACGGCGCCCTGTACATCGCCGAGAAGGGCGGCCGGGTCCGGGCCATCCGGGGTGGAGGGGTCGATCCCGCCCCCGTCCTCGACATCGCCGGGGAAGTCGGCACGGACAACGGCCAGGGCCTGCTCGGGCTCGTCTTCTCGCCCGACGGCAGCCGGATGTACCTGAACTTCACCGACCCCGACGCCAACACGCACGTCGTGGAGTACGTCATGGCCGGAGGCCAGGCCGATCCCGCCACCCGGCGTGAGCTGCTGTTCGTCGAGCAGCCGGCGGCGGGCAACAAGGGCGGGAACCTGGTCTTCGGGCCCGACGCCCGCCTCTGGATCGGCTTGGGCGACGGAGGCGGCGGCGGGGACCCGGCCGACAACGCCCAGTCCGTCAACTCGCTGTTGGGGAAGCTCCTGCGCATCGACCCCCGGGCCAACGCCGCCGGCCCGTACGGCATCCCCCCCGACAACCCCTTCGCCGGTGGCGGCGGCCGCGGGGAGATCTGGGCCTACGGCCTCCGTCAACCGTGGCGGTTCTCGTTCGACCGGTCCACCGGTGACCTGTGGATCGGCGACGTGGGCCAGGCCGCGCGCGACGAGGTGGACTTCCAGCGGGCGGGAGCGGGCGGCGGGCAGAACTACGGCTGGGCGCGGCTCGAGGGCACCAGGACCTACTCCGGGAGGCCGCCGGCCGACGCCGTGGGGCCGATCCTCGACTACGCGCGGACGGGCGGGAACTGCGCCATCACCGGCGGATACGTCTACAGGGGGGCCCGGATCCCGGCCTTGGTCGGCGCCTACGTTTTCGCCGACCTCTGCGTCGGCCAGCTGCGGGCCGTCCGCCAGACGGACGGTCAGATCATCGACGAGCGGGCGTTTCCGGTGACCGTCCGCCTCCTCGTCTCCTTCGGCCAGGACCAGGGCGGGGAGCTCTACGTCCTGTCCCAGGAGGGCGGCGTCTTCCGCATCGACCCCGGATGACGGCCGGTCAGAACCCCAGCTCGGCTCGCACCGCTCCATAGTCGGGATCGACGGGCGAGGGCACGGCGATCTCGGCGATGGCCCGGTCGGGGTCCTTCAACCCATGGCCGGTGAGGGTGCAGACAACGGTGGCGCCCGGGAACGGAGGGCCCACCTTCAGGAGGCCGGCCACCGAGGCGGCGGAGGCGGGCTCGCAGAAGACGGCCTCCACGCCGGCCAGGAACCGGTAGGCCTCGAGGATCTGGGCGTCGGTGACGGCGTGGATCCCGCCGCCGGACTCGTCGGCGGCGTTGACGGCGCCGTGCCACGAGGCGGGCTTGCCGATGCGGATGGCCGTGGCGATGGTCTCCGGGCGCTCGATGGCGTGGCCGACCACGATCGGCGCCGACCCCGCGGCCTGGAAGCCCATCATCTTGGGCAGGGTGCGGACCAGAGCCGCCTCGCGGTACTCGGTGTAGCCCTTCCAGTAGGCGGTGATGTTGCCGGCATTCCCCACCGGGACGCAGTGCATGTCCGGCCCGTCGCCCAGCACGTCGGCGATCTCGAAGGCGGCCGACTTCTGGCCCTCGATCCGGTACGGGTTGACCGAGTTGACCACCGTCACCGGCTCCCGCTCGGCCAGCTGGCGGACGAGGGCGAAGGCGTGGTCGAAGTTGCCCCGGATCTGCAGGACCCGGGCGCCGTGGATGAGGGCCTGGGCCAGCTTGCCCAGGGCGATGTAGCCCTCGGGGATCAGGACGGCGCAGGTAAGGCCGGCGCGGGTGGCGTAGGCCGCGGCGGAGGCCGACGTGTTGCCGGTGGAGGCGCAGACGACGGCCTTGGCCCCGTCTTCCAGGGCCTTGGAGATGGCGACCGTCATCCCCCTGTCCTTGAACGAGCCCGTGGGGTTGAGCCCCTCGTACTTCAGGTAGACGTTGGCGCCCACCCGGTCGGAGAGCCGGGGCGCGGGCAACAGGGGCGTGGCCCCTTCTTGGAGGGTGATCACCGGCGTGGCCCCGGTGACGGGCAGGAAACGGCGGTACTCCTGGATGACTCCGCGCCAGCCGGGCGTCGCCATGCCTACTCCGGTCCCACGACGCGCAGGAGGGTGCCCACCCGGTCGACCACGTCCAGCTCCCGGAACCCGTGCAGGGTGGCCTGCATGTCCCGCTCGGTGGTGACGTGGGTGACGAGCACCAGGCGGGCCTCGTCGCCCAGGCCCAGCTGCTCCATCTTCCAGATTGAGACCCCGTGCTCGGCGGTGATGCCGAACAGCTTCTCGGCCACGCCCGGCCGGTCGACCACGTCGATGCTGACGTAGTACTGCGACCGCAGCTCCTCGATGGGCCGGATACGGGCCGGGCCCAGGCCCGGGGTGCCGGTCACGCGGCCCTGCCGCAGGTTGGCGGCGGCGTCGATGAGGTCCCCGATCACGGCCGAAGCCGTGGGCCGGCCCCCGGCGCCCCGGCCGTAGAACATCAGCTCCCCCGCCGCTTCGCCCTCGACGAACACAGCGTTGAACGACTCCCGCACGGCGGCGAGGGGGTGGTCTACGGGGACCATGGCCGGATGGACCCGGACGGCCAGCTCCGAGGGGCGACCGTCGCCGTCGAAGGCTTCGACGATGGCCAGCAGCTTGATGACGAAGCCCAGGCGCCGGGCCATAGCGATGTCGGCCGGAGTGATGCCGGTGATGCCCTCCCGGTAGACGTCGGTCGCCGCGACCTCGGCCCCGAAGGCCACGGTGGCGAGGATGGCGGCCTTGGCCGCGGCGTCGTAGCCCTCGACGTCGGCCGTGGGGTCGGCCTCGGCGTAACCCAGGCTCTGGGCCTCGGCCAGCGCCTCGTCAAACGTCTGCCCGCTCTCGCTCATCCTGGTCAGCACGAAGTTGGTCGTCCCGTTGACGATGCCCATGATCCGCTTCAGGCGGTCACCGGCCAGCGACTCCCGGAGGGGCCGGATGATGGGTATGGCCCCCGCCACCGCCGCTTCGAACAGCAGGTCGACGCCGGAGCGGGCGGCGGCCGCGAACAGCTCGGGCCCGGCGTGGGCCATGAGCTCCTTGTTGGCCGTCACCACCGGCTTCTTGGCCTCGAGGGCGGCCAGGATGAGCGTCCGGGCGGGCTCGACCCCGCCCATGACCTCGACCACGACGTCGATCGAGGGATCGGTGACGACGCCTTCGGCGTCGTCGGTGAGCACGCCGTCGGCGAGATCGACCGGCCTCGGCTTGGCCACGTCGCGCACCGCGACCCGGGCCACCTCCAGCAGCAGGCCGGTTCGGGACGCCACCGCTCCCCCGTGCTCGGCCACGAGCTGGACGAGCGCCGCGCCCACGTTGCCGCAGCCCAGCAGCCCGACCCGGATGTTCGACACGTCCTTCACCGCGACCACCGTAGGCGGCTCCGCGGTTGCGGGGTCACTCAGAGGCGCTATGACCCCGCCCACCCGTACCGCTACGAGTTCCCGGCAGTTCCACCATGGCGC
>JAIVIH010000262.1 GCA_020200615.1 Actinomycetota bacterium
TCGAGCGCCAGGCCCTCAACGTCTTCCGGATGGGCCTCCTGGGGGCCGAGGTCACGGCCGTCACCCTTGGCAGCCGCACCCTGAAGGACGCCATCAACGAGACCCTGCGTGACTGGGTCGAGACGGTCGAGACCACCCACTACTGCCTGGGCTCGGTGGTCGGTCCCCACCCCTACCCGTGGATGGTGCGGGAGTTCCAGCGGGTGGTGGGGGACGAGGCCCGGGACCAGTGCCGGGTGATCCTGGGAGGGCGCGATCCCGACGTGGTCGTGGCGTGCGTGGGGGGTGGGTCCAACGCCGCGGGCACGTTCGCCGGGTACGTCAACACCCCAGCCCGGCTGGTGGGCGTGGAGACCGAGGGCGGGGCCGCCATCGGGAAGGGTTCACCCGGGGTGGTCCACGGGTCGAAGTCGTACCTCCTCCAGGACCGCTACGGGCAGGTCATGGAGGCCCACTCCATCTCCGCCGGCCTCGACTACCCGGGCGTGGGCCCCGAGCACTCATTCCTGGCCAGCATCGGCCGGGTCAGCTACGTGGCTGCGGGCGACGCCGAGGTGCTGTCCGCCTTCCAGCTCCTGTCGCAGGCCGAGGGGATCATCCCCGCCCTGGAGCCGGCCCACGCCCTGGCGTGGGTGGTTCGGGCCGCGGGAACCGACGAGCTGCCGTCAGGGTCGACCGTGCTCCTCACGCTGTCGGGCCGCGGCGACAAGGACATCGACCACGTGATCAGACTTCTGTAAACGAAGCCGATTTACTTCCCGTTTGCTAGGGGTGGGGCTACTGTATGCGGGCTACATCTACTTACTTTCGGGAACCGAGGGGAGGGCGGCGCCGGTGGCCCAAGATGTCACAGACCGGCTCGTGCAGCGGCGGCCGTTCCTTCCCGTATGCCTTCTCGTGCTCCTGGCCGAGGCGCCGAGCCACGGCTACGAGCTGGCCGAGCGTTTGAAGGAGTGGGGCTTCGAGCTCAGCGGGCCCGGCCCCGTATACCGCGAGCTGCGCATGCTGGAAGAGGGCGGCCTGGTGCGGTCCAC
>JAIVIH010000072.1 GCA_020200615.1 Actinomycetota bacterium
CCCCCGGTCGGCTCGCCGTGAGCGGCGCCCGACATGTATACCTGGGAGATGCCAAAGCAGAAGCGGCCATTCGTCGTTGAGATCGAGGCCAAGCTGACCGTTCACGCCTTCGACGAGGACTCGGCCCGAAAGAAAGTTGAGAAGGCGTTCGCAAGCGGCCGGCCGCTCGGCACCGATGTTGACGCTGGCGCCGGCGTATGGACCTACGCGGTAGTACCTCCGGAACAGGCATCGGGGAACTGAGGTCTCGCGCCGAGCGCCTTCCGCTCCGCCCAGGGTGCCTCGACGTCACCGTGACCTCATCCGTTGAACGCTTGGCGTCCCGGTCAGCCACACGACGTCGGCTGTCCCGCACAACGATCCACTTGCGGAACGGAGACGACGGACGAATGATTACGAGCCCGACAGGGCTTATTGCGCCAGAGCAGTCCGAATTTCGGGCTTTTCAGCCAAGGATCTGGGCCGCATGGGCCTCGTCGATTGGTTCGATGTGCGCGTGCCAAGTCGGCCGGACCACGGCTCTGGCTTCCGATGAGCAATACCGCTCTGGCCACGCTTCACGTCACGACGCGGTCCCGCCACGAGCACCTCGTGCAGCTCGTGTACGGTAGGAGAGCGGCGCGTGTCGCTTCCGGGACGGGTCAACGGCCCACTCGTTCTTCCTTCGCTCGCTGAAATGTTCGAGGATCCCTCGCTCCTGCTGCGCTGCGACCTCCCCATCGACTGGTGCCTCGATCGGGAGTCGAGTTTGTTGCGCTTCGTCTTCCGACCCTGGCGGTCGGTGGCCGAGCGGGTCGTGATGACGGTGGTTCCCACAGCGGCGCCCCCGACCGCATCCGCCGCAGAGTGGGGACAGCGGGTCCAGCAGTCGGTCGGATGCGATCATCCGGAGCTCTCCGATGATCTCGCCCCGACGCTTGCGTGCGTCGGATTGGCGAAGACGGCCGCCACCGGGATGTTTCGCCGGGTCGTGGTGCGCGGCGATGCCCTGGACATCGTCGTGGACCACATTCAAGCCGCCAGACCCGAACGCGCCTTGCCGGCCGTTCTCCGGCGGCTTCTCCGGCGCGCCCGATCCCCATCCAGGGCACCCGCTCCTTCTTCCTTGTCGTTGCAGGGCGCGAAGGCGAAAGCGGCGTCGTTGCTCGCCGAGCCAACCCCTGAGGTCGTCGCTGCATCTTACGAGCTATGGCAGGCGGCGGAGCGGGCGTGGCTCTCGAGTGTGCACGGCGGAAGGGGATTCGATCAGAAGGCGCTGTCCCGCATGGCGCGTCTGGGAGCAAGTGGTCCATTGGTCCCCAGCATGATGCGCAGGTCTCATGCGCTCCTCCTCCGGTGGAGCCCCGAGGCTCCACCGACCCCCCCGGCAGTGACTGCGGCGATCGGTATGGTCCCGGTGCTGCGCGCTGTCCGTGCGGAGCTGGAGAAAGCAGGCCAACGGCTCAGCCTGATCGCCCCTCGGCCCTACTTGGGTAGTCCTCCCGGGCTTCTCCAGAGCTTTGGGCCGTCGGAGCTGTCCTACTCGGGGCTCCTTGTCGACGAAGCGGTGAGGATGCGGGAGGCGGGAGTGCCCCCCCTTCCTGCGCTGGGCCGCGAAGCGGTCCTCGCCGCAATGAACTCCCTTGGCGCTGTCGATGCCGCTGCGGAGCTCCTCTATCCGTTGTATAGAGCAGGCCACGCGCTGCTGGAGTATCTCGACCAGCTGGCTCTCTTCGACCGCCGGAGCGAGGAGTTCGAAGCGGCTGACGCCCTCGTCGGGATCGGCCAGGCGCTCCTGGAGATCTCGGAGGACCAGATCGCGGCCGAAGCGCGCAAGCTGATCGCGGCCGGGTTGGGGGCGAGAGCGAGCGTGCTGGCCAGGGTGGGCGACCTCGCTTCACTGAGGGAGGCGCTCACGCTTCTCGAGCGGGGCCAGGCCGAGCTGGACGTGGCTGGTAGCGATGACGTCTATCGGATGAACGCGCTGCAGACACAGGCGGCGGTGACACTCCAGCTGGGCGACTTGGAACAGGCGTTGCACGTCATCGACCGTGGTGGAGCGGTCGCCGGCAGAGTCGATGACGCCCGCGCCATCCGGCTCTTCGGCCAGATGCGGGCGGCGGCATTGGCTGTGCTCGCAAACGCACCGCCGACTGTTCGCACTTGGCCCGAGTTCGAACTCGAGAGCCTGGTCGCGCTGCGCGGCCGTGAGGGTGCGATCGAGGATCTCAGCAGGGCCATCTTGGCCCCCCGGGAGGACGCCTTCGATGCTTGGACGACAGAGCGCCAGGCGATGGTGGCCATGCTCCTCGCCGGAACGGAAGGGGGAGACGCGGCGCGAGATGCGCTTGAGGCGCTGCTCGACCTGAGGCGCCTGCGCAGTAGGCAGCTGGAGCTGTCGGTCGGGAGCGACGATTGGCTGATCGCTCGAAGGGCGATGCAGCAGGAGGTCGAGAAGTGCCTGGCGTCGGGGGATGTCGTGGGCGCAGTCGTCGCCGCGGATCGCGCTCGAGCCCGCAACCTGCTCTTGGAGCTGACCGCCCGTCCCGAGCACCTCGAGCGCCTTGAAGACGATGTGCGACGCGTCCCTACCGAGTTTTTCGGGTCATGGTCAGGGCTCGCCGCGCCCCCGCCAGGCGATGTCGAAGGCGCGGTCGCCGTACTCCGTCGTGTCTCGGTCGAGCTGAAGGACATCGTTCAGCGCATTCTCCCGGCTGGCCTCGCCCCGCTGGGTCGGGACGAACTGCTCGGGGTCGTGGAGCGCCACGGCGAGCCGGTTCTGTTCCTCGGCCTGATCGATGACCTAGTGGCGCTATTGCTGGTGACGCCTGACGGATCCGCCGTCCATCGCTGGTCTCCGGTAACGGCGAGCACCGTCTTGTCGGACTTGGCGGAGGTTCAGCGGGGCCTTGGCATGCGCGTGAGCACCCGCCAAGGGCATGATGCCGTGGCCGCCGAATCGCGCCGCGAGCTGCGGCTGCCTGACGTGGGAGCCCGGAAGGCGCGGTATGTGAACGCAGCGTCGCGCCTGTATTCGGCCCTCATCGAGCCCCTGGCGGAATTGTTGGGCTCGTGCGACCGCTGCACGCTCTGTCCCTATCGAGAGCTCGCCGCGCTCCCGTACGCCATCCTTCCCGACCCGACCGGAAGGCCTTTGATCGATCGCATGGCGATCACGTTGATCCCGTCGATCTCGACCCTGTCGAAGCTGCGCCTGCATCGCGACCGGGCGCCCAAAGCGAGTCGAGCCATCATCTTCGGCGATCCCGCCACCCCTCGCCATCTGCGACTCGAGCTCCTTCCCGGCGCGAGGAGAGAGGCGCGCTGGCTCCGCGACCATCTGCGGGGGGCTCACGGCCCATCCCGGGTGCGACACTACGAGGGGACCAAAGCGACGCCAGACACGTACCTTCGCCACGCGCCTGGCGCCCGTCTTGTCCACTTTTCGTGCCATGGTGGAGTCGGCGCCAGCTTTCGAGACTCCCTGCTCTATCTCGCCCCGGGCGCGGGCGGGCGCTGCGTACTGGGAGCCGACGAACTCGGAGTGGTCCCGCTGCCAGGCGCCGTTGTGTTCCTTGCTGCCTGCCGGAGCGGTGCTGGGCGATCGACTGCAGAAGGAACCGTGGGATTGGCCCGGGACTTCCTCCGCGCCGGGGCAACGGCGGTGGTGGCGTCGCACTGGAGTGTCGGCGACGCCGAGACTGCGACCCTGGTCGAGGAGTTCTACCGATCCTTCGCGGGGACTGGAACCTCGGTCGCCGACTCGCTGCGAGGCGCGATGCTCTCGATGAGACGACGGCTGCAAGAAGGTGACGGGGACCAGGCGGCCGGCGGGAGCGACGCGGACTCGGACGCCGTCTGGGGGCCCTTTTTCGTCCTGGGTGATGGAAGCGTTCCAGACCTCCTTTAACGCCATCCTGAGCTTTGAAGACGATTTTGGTATAAGGCACACGCCGAGGATCGAAGCCGGGGAGCACTCCCAATAGCCGGTCCCGCAAGCCGAACGGCTTACGGAACGCCCTGAGAGCGGTGCCCGCCGACCAGCCAGCTGAGGGCTGACCGTCCCGCAAGCGGATCGGCTTGCGGGACACCGCAGCCCAACTTTGTCCGCCGTGACAGCAAGAGGTTGTCCTGGTGCCGACACGAATCTTTGGTGACCAGCCGCGCGATGACAGCGTGGGTCTGCGACTGGCGAGGGGACGCGACGCCTACGGGGCCTCCGAGGCGCCCAGGAGCGCGCCGACCA
>JAIVIH010000073.1 GCA_020200615.1 Actinomycetota bacterium
GTCTCCACGAGGACGGCCAGCTGCAGCTCGCCGCGTCCCAGCACCTCCCACGTGTCGGGCCGGCCAGTGGGCAGGATGCGAAGGGAGACGTTGCCGACGAGCTCGGTGTCCAGACGGCTCTTGATCTGACGGGCCGTGAGCTTGGTTCCCTCCTGACCGGAAAGAGGCGAAGTGTTGACTCCGATGGTCATCGAGAGGCTGGGGTCGTCGATGTGGATCACCGGGAGGGGGCGGGGGTCGTTGGCGTCGGCCAGGGTCTCGCCGATGGTGACGTCGGCCAGCCCGGCCACAGCGATGATCTCCCCGGGACCGGCCTCGGTGGCGGGAACCCGCTCCAGCCCCTCGGTGACGAACATCTCGCCCACCTTCACCTGCTCGATGCTGCCGTCGGCCCGGCACCAGGCCACGGGCCCGCGCCGGATGGTGCCCTGGCGCACGCGGCAGAGCGCCAGACGGCCGAGGTAGGGCGAACGATCGAGGTTGGTGACGAGCGCCTGGAGCGGGTGGTCGTCTTCGTACTCGGGCGCCGGGATGCGCTCGACCAGGAGCTCGAACAGAGGCTTGAGGCTGGTGCCCGGCTCCTCGGGTGTCAACGAGGCCCAACCGGCCCGGCCGTTGCAGTAGACGATGGGGAACTCGATCTGGTCGTGATCCGCGTCCAGGTCCAGGAACAGCTCGTAGACCTCGTCGATGACCTCCGCCACCCGGGCATCCGGGCGATCGACCTTGTTCACCACGAGGATGACGGGAAGACGAGCCTCGAGCGTCTTGCGCAGCACGAACCGGGTCTGCGGTTGGGGACCCTCGGCCGCGTCCACCAGCAGCAGGACCCCGTCGACCATGGCCAGCGCCCGCTCCACCTCTCCCCCGAAGTCGGCATGACCGGGCGTGTCGACGATGTTCAGCTTCACTTCGCCGTAGCGCACGGCCGTGTTCTTGGCCAGAATGGTGATGCCCTTCTCCCGCTCCAGGTCGGTCGAGTCCATGACCCGCTCGCCTACGTCCTGGTTGACGCGAAACACGCCGGACTGCCACAGCATGGCGTCGACGAGCGTGGTCTTGCCGTGATCGACGTGGGCGACGATGGCGACGTTGCGGAGATCGTGCCGCGCGGGCATGCATGCAGCCTTTCGGGGTTCGGGCCTGGAGGCCGCGGCGCGCGCGGCCACCCGGGATATCCATTCTACCCGGCTTGGGCCCTCAGGAATCGATGCGACCCTCGAAGTGGGCGTCGGCGCCCGGCCGGACCAGCTCGTAGAGCGCGTACCGCTGCCCACCAGCGACCCGGAAGCTGGCACACGGACCGTGCGGGATCTCCAGCTCCTCGATGTCGGCAACGCCTCTCTCCCGAAGGGTGGCGACCGCCGTCGCATAGTCCGCCACCCGATAGATCAGGATCGGCGTCTCCCCCTCCAATTGTCCCGATAGGAGGATGGCAGGGCCCTCGTCGCTGATCCGGAGGCAGGCCACGACCGTCCCCATCCCGCGAACCTTCCAGTGGAGGCGCCCTCCCAGAACGTCCACGTAGTGATCGGCCGTGCCATCTACGTCTGCGGTGGGCACGTAGACGAAGTCAAGGCTGAGGAACATGGCACAGCTTGGCGCGTGCCTCCTCAGCTTGTTCCCGGGAATGGTTCCAGGCGGCCCAGCCCCGGAACTGACTCGGATCCTGCCTGACGCTGCGAGAGCCGCACACCAGGTCGCGGACGGTGGCTTGGGCCTCGGCCGGCAACTGGGAAAGAGACGACACGAGGGCGGGGACCGCGTCGTCTGAGAGCCCGGCCAGATAGCCCGGGTCGAAGCGTCCCGTCCGGGTGGCGTGGTCGACGTTGTGGCGGACCACGAGGGCCTCGGGGTTGGCCACGTTCAGGACGAGGAGGGCAACCAGGCCGGCGACAACCGCCGCAGCCGGGAACCACGCCCGTCCCCGTCCCACACCGGCCACGGCCAGGCCCAGAGCGACGAACACAACCGCCACCCAGACGGCGAAGACCTGGCTGTAGAGGCGCAGCATGGTCAAGCCGAAGGCCTCCTCGTACAGCCCGAGGCGGCGCAGGGCGACGAGGACCACGACCAGGGTGAGCACCACCGCGGCCTCGGCCAGTATCACTATCCGTCGCCGCACGGCGACATCGTCGAGCTGGGTCGCGGCCTGGACGGCCAGCAGGACGAGGAGAGTGATGGCGGCCACGGCGAGGAGTTGGAAGAACCCCGAACGGGCGTACTGCGCGTACGTCAGGCCGGACGTCTCGATCACGTGCCGGCCGCCGGCCGAGAGGGCCAGGAGCTGGGCAACGGCGAAGGCCGTGAACAGGGTCACCAGGGAGCCGAGGACGACCGTCGCCTCTACGGGCCCGAGAGGCCTCCGCACGTTGGGGGTGGCAGGAACGGGGTGAGCCGAGGCCAGGCGCAGCAGGCCGGCCATGCCCCACGCGCCGACGGTCAGGAGGGCGGCGTGAAGGATGATCGTCTCGGGGTTCGACCACCGAAAGAAGCCCGCGAAGACGGGATCGGCCGAGCCCAGGAGCAGGCCCAGAATGACGAGCACGGGCACGGCGACAGCGAGACCCCGCAACAGCGCGGGGGTCAACGCTCCCGAGCGATCGCCCTCCCCCGTCCTGATGACGAAGGCAGGGGCAGCCAGGCCGTGACCTAGGGCGTGCACTGCGCGGGACAGCGCCTGCGGCAGGGAGAGGTCGAAGGCGCTCCCCCTCGACGCAAGGGATGCCCCCGCGATCAGCAGCATTCCGGCGGCCAGGATGTCGAGGGGGAGCAGCGCGGGACTCATCCTCACGGTCAGGAAGGCGCCGAAGACCGCGGAAGCGGCCACCAGCACCTGCGCTTGCCGGTTCGGGAGGCGACCGGACGCCAGGGCGGAAGCGGCGACCACGACCACCAGCAGGCTGCCGGCCACGCCGGCGACTCCCGACCGGACGGCCAGGTCGGTCATGACCGCCGCTACCGACAGCGCAGCCAGCACCCGGCCGTCGGACCTCCGCTCGACGCCCAGGTCGAGCTGCCATTGCGACGTGGGAAAGACGTCCTGGCTCATGACTTGGCCGCCGGAAGGGTCACGACCATGCGGCAGCCGTGGGGCTGCCGTCGTTCGGCTCGGATCTCGCCGCCGTGCAGGTCGACGATCCATCGGGCGATGGCCAGCCCCAGGCCGGCGCCCCCGTCCCTCGAAGATCGGGCCGCATCGGCCCGGTAGAAGCGTTCGAACACTCTGGTCGACTCCTCCTCGCTGATTCCCGGTCCTTCGTCGCAGACTTCGATGGTCACCCCCGCCCGGGCCCGTCGCCCCCTCAACTCAACCGTTCCGCCGGGCGGCGAATAGCGGATGGCGTTGTCCAGCAGGTTGGCCACGACCTGCTGCACCCGCTCGGGGTCACCTTCGGCCACGGCCTCCGGAGGCTCGACGACCACGGCGACGCCCACCTCGGGCCGGTGCCAACTCGAGTCGCTGGCTGCGTCCTCCAGCAGGGGTTTCAGATCGAACGATCGGCGCTGGAGCGGAACCGCGCCGGATTCCAGCCGCGAAAGGTCGAGGAGTTGAGCGACCAACGATCCCAGGCGCTCGACCTGGCGGAGCATCGAGCGGAGCGTTTCGGGATCGGCCTGCTCCACGCCGTCCACCAGGTTCTCGAGCACGGCCTGGAGGGCGCTGATCGGCGTCCGTAGCTCGTGCGACACGTTGGCCACCAAGTCCCGCCGGAGGCGGTCCACCTCGCCCAGCTCCGTGGCCATGACCTTGAACGCCCGGGCCAGCTCACCGACCTCGTCACGAGATGTAGCCGTGACCCGCAGGCCGTACTCACCGCGGGCCATGGCCCGGGCGGCGGCGGCCATCTCCCGCAAGGGGGACGTCATCCCGTGAGCAAGGACCTGGACCAGTCCCAGCGAGAGGGCCCCGGCAACCAGGGCGCTGACCACGGGTGAGACGCCGGCTCCCGTGCTCAGGGAGACGACCACCACGGTCACCGTCACTGCCGCGCAGATCACCGCGCCCAGCTTCATTTTGATCGACGAGAGCGGGTCGAGGGGCCTCATGGTGCCTCCTCGCGGAGGGCGTAGCCCACGCCGTGCACCGTACGGACGATCTCGGGCCCGAGCTTGCGGCGGAGGGCGCGGATGTGGGAGTCGACGGTGCGGGCCCCGGACCCGTCCCGGTATCCCCAGACCTGAACCAGAAGTTGTTCCCGCGTGAAGACCATCCCTGGATGG
>JAIVIH010000074.1 GCA_020200615.1 Actinomycetota bacterium
TCACCATGGACCTGATCCTGGTGGACTGCGGGCCGGGGTCGACGGTGGCACCCGGCGACGAGGTTGTCCTTCTCGGCGAACAGGGCTCGGAGGGCATCGGCGTGTGGGAGTGGGCCGAGCGGGTGGGCACCATCGCCTACGAGATCCTGTGCGGCCTCGGGCCCCGGGTGCAGAAGGTCTATGTGTGATCTGCGGCCCGAAGTGGGCTGTGGGATTCCGGGGCAGGGATAGCATCGAATGGTGCCGACCCTGGCCGATGTCGAGCAAGAGGCTGTGGGTTGCACCCGCTGCCCGCTGGCTGCCGGGCGGACGAAGGTGGTTTTCGGGGTCGGGTCCCCGGACGCCGATCTCATGTTCGTGGGGGAGGGCCCGGGTGAGCTGGAGGACCTGGCCGGGGAGCCGTTCGTGGGGCGTTCCGGCCGGCTGCTCGACCGCCTGATGTTCGAGGAGATCGGCATCACCCGTCAGCACTGCTACATCGCCAACGTGGTGAAGTGCCGGCCCCCGAGGAACCGCGATCCGCTGCCCGACGAGATCGCGTCGTGCCGCCCGTACCTGCAGGCCCAGATCGAGCTCATCGACCCGAAAGTGGTGGTGACGCTGGGGAACTTCGCCACCAAGCTGCTGCTGGGCACCACCGAGGGGATCACCCGGCTGCGGGGCCGTGTCTATCCCCTCGAGGGCCGCGTACTGGTGCCGACGTACCACCCAGCCGCCGTCCTCCGGGGGGCGGGCGACTCCATGGCCCAGATGCGGGCCGACCTGGTGCGGGCCAAGCAGCTGCTCCCCGCGCCTGCGCCCGTGGGGCAGTCGGCATGATCGTTGCTCGAACCAAGTCGGTCGACGACACTCGCGCCCTCGCCGGCGAGATCGCCGGGCTGGCTCGGCCCGGGGACCTCATCCTCCTGGCCGGAGACCTGGGCACGGGCAAGACCGCGTTCGTGCAGGGTTTCGCCCGCAAGCTCGGGGTCGAGGAGCCGGTGACCAGCCCCGCCTTCGTGCTCGTCCGGTCCTACGAGGGCCGAATCCCCATCATCCACCTCGACGTCTACCGGTTGGACCACCTCCAGGAGCTGGTCGACCTCGGCATCGCCGAGCTCCTGGATGGGGACGCGGTCACCCTCATCGAGTGGGGCGACGTGGTGGCCCCCGCCCTTCCGGCCGACTTCCTGGAGGTGCGGCTGGAGCCGGGCGAGTCCGACGACGAGCGGTTGGTGACCGTGCGGGCCGTGGGCCCGGTCTGGCCCGCCCGCCTCTCCGCCCTCCGCCGGGCTGCCGCTCGTTGGATCCCCGCCGCGTGATCGGAGTGGCACCGGCGTGTTGATCCTCGGCATCGAGACGTCCACCCTCCAGGTGGGCTGCGCCATCGGCGGCCACGAGGGGGTCCTCGCCTCCTTCCACGCCGCCCGCAGACGCAGGCACGTGGAGACGCTCGTTCCCGCCATCCGGTTCACCTGCGAGCAGGCGGGAGTGGAGCTGTCCGAGCTCGGAGCGGTGGCCGTCGACGTCGGCCCCGGGCTGTTCAGCGGCCTGCGGGTGGGAGTGGTGACGGCCAAGACGATGGCCCAGGCCCTGCGACTTCCCGTCATCGGCATCACCAGCCTCGACCTGCTGGCCTTCCCCGTCCGTCACAGCAGCCGGTTGATCGTGCCCTCGATCGACGCCCGGCGGGGTGAGCTGTACTACGCCTTCTACCGGCAGGTTCCGGGCGGCGTGCAGTGCCTCTCCGGCTATCACCTCGGCAAGCCCAGCGACCTGGCCTCCGAGCTGGTGGCGCGAGGCGAGGACGTCCTGATGGTGGGCGACGGCCCCGTGCGCTACGCCGACGAGCTGTCCGACGTGGCCTGGGGGGAGATGGGAGGGCCGGCCACGGCCTACCCGTCGGCCTCGGCCGTGGTCGAGCTGGCCCATCCCCGGGCCCTCCGAGAGGAGTTCGTCTCGCCCTCCGAGCTGGAGCCGATGTACCTCCGCAAGACGGACGCCGAGATCAACTGGGACTTGAGCGGCGATCTGGGTCGAGGGCCCGAGCGGCCCTCTGAGCGGGGTAACGGGCCCGAGCGGCCCTCTGAGCGGGGTAACGGTCCCGAGCGGCGGGCCAGCTGATGGTGCGGGCCCGCGACGACCGTCGAGCAGCCTCCGGCTCTCCGGAGCTGATGGTTCACATCGTCCCCATGCGCCGGCGCCACCTCCGGTCGGTCCTGCGGATCGAGGCGGAGACCCACCCCCGTCCGTGGTCGCTCAGCCTGTTCATGAGCGAGCTGGCCCTCCGCACCAGCCGGGCGTACTACGTCGCCCGGGTGGACGGGCTGGTGGTCGGCTACGTCGGGCTCATGATGAGCGCCGACGAGGGCCACATCACCACCATCGCCGTCGACCCCAACTGGCAGCGACGCCGGATCGCCACCCGCCTGCTCCTGGTGGCCGTGAACGAGGCCATCCGGCGGGGCGGACGGGCCCTCACCCTCGAGGTGCGCATGAGCAACCGGCCGGCTCAGGCGCTGTACCGGGCCTTCGGCTTCCGACCCGCGGGAGTGCGCAAGAACTACTACGTCGAGTCCAACGAGGATGCCCTGGTGATGTGGGCCGAGGACGTGGACGTCCCCGACTACCGGCTTCGCCTCGAAGCCATCGAGGCCGCGGTGCCGGGCGAAACCGTCGTCGAGCCTGAGCGGGGTGCTGGGCCCGAGCGGCCCTCTGAGCGGAATGGAACTCCGCCCCGCCCATGAGCGACAGAGAGGACCCGTTCGTCATCCTCGGCATCGAGACCTCGTGCGACGAGACGGCGGCCGCCCTCGTGGCCAACGGCTCGTCGGTGATCTCGTCCGTCGTGTCCAGCCAGGTCGACCTCCACGCCCGCTACGGCGGGGTCGTCCCCGAGATCGCCAGCCGGGCCCACGTGGAGCTGGTCGCCCCCGTGGTGGCCCAGGTGCTGGTGGAGGGGGGCCTGGAAGGTGACGGGGTCGACGTCGTGGCCGCGACGGTCGGGCCCGGCCTGGTGGGCGCCCTCCTGGTGGGGATCAGCGCGGCCAAGGCTCTGGCCCTCGTCTGGGACGTCCCCTTCGTGGGCATCAACCACCTGGAGGCCCACCTCTACGCCTGCTTCCTGGAGAAGCCGGACCTTGAGCTGCCGGTCGTGCTCCTGCTCGTTTCCGGGGGCCACACCATGCTCGTGCTCATCGAGGACCACGGTAAGTACCGGCTCCTGGGCACCACCATGGACGACGCCGTGGGCGAGGCCTACGACAAGGTGGCGAGGTTCCTGGGTCTCGGCTACCCCGGCGGCCCCGTGATCGACCTGATCGCCCCCCAGGGAGACCCGGAGGCGATCGCCTTTCCCCGGCCTATGATCAGGGACGGTTACGACTTCTCCCTCAGCGGCCTGAAGACGGCGGTGGTCAACTACGTGAGAGCCAATCCCGACGCCGCCGTGCCCGACGTGGCCGCGTCCTTCCAGGCCGCGGCGGTCGACGTGCTCGTGACCAAGGCCCGGCGGGCCGCGGCCGACACGGGGGCCCGGGGGATCTGCCTGGGCGGCGGGGTGGCGGCCAACTCGCTCCTCCGGGCCCGCATCCTGGCCGCCTGCGAGGAGGACGGGATCGCCGGGTTCGTCCCCAGCCGGGAGTACTGCACGGACAACGCGGCCATGGTCGCGGCGGCGGCCTGGTGGCGCTACCGGTCGGACGGGCCCACATCGCTGGACGCGGGCGCTGCTCCGAACCTGCGCCTGGCCTGAACCCACGGGTCGCGGGGCCCGGTTGAAGGGTGGCGGATTCACGGCTATCGTTAGCACTCAACAGGTGAGAGTGCTAACGACGCAACGCACTACTACGGAGGTCAACCCCGCATGAACCTCAAGCCCCTCGAGGACCGCATTGTCGTCCGCCCCAAAGAGGCGGAAGAGATGACGGTCAGTGGGATTGTCATCCCCGACACGGCCAAGGAGAAGCCCCAGCAGGGTGAAGTCCTCGCCGTCGGCCCCGGCCGCCGCTCCGACCAGACCGGTGACGTGATCCCGATCGACGTCAAGGTGGGCGACGTGGTCGTCTACAGCAAGTACGGCGGCACGGAGATTACCGTGGACGGTGAGGACCTCCTCATCCTGAACGGCCGGGACGTCCTCGCAATCGCGACGTAACCATGCCCAAAATCCTGAAGTTCGACGAGAACGCTCGTCGGAGCCTGGAGCGGGGCGCCAACAAACTCGCTGACGCGGTCAAAGTC
>JAIVIH010000075.1 GCA_020200615.1 Actinomycetota bacterium
GTCCGGACTCATCGGTGGGCGAAAATCGGAGGGTGCGGGCGAGCCCGTCGCCGCCGCCGGCCCTGAGGCGTATGACCCCTTCCTTGCTAAGATGGGGCGAAACGTGCGTAAGTCGGGGTGGGGAGAAGAGCGAATGAGTACCTGTGTTGAGCGGCGCGATGGGTCGGGTTCCCGGGCTCTGAGCTGGCTGGCGTTGTCAGCGATGCTCTTGGCGGGAACGACAGTGCTGGGGCAGACCCCGGCGGGGGCTCAGGCGGCGATTCCCGGGGGCTTCTGGGAGCGCACCGACTCCTTGAACGTGGTTCGGTACGACCACAGCACCACGCTGCTGGCCAACGGAAAGGTCCTGGCCGCCGCGGGTCGGACTCTCAACGTCACACCGGTCCAGAACTTCACGTCGGCGGAGATCTACGACCCCATCATCGAGGAGTGGACCCTCACCGGCTCGCTCAACACGGCCCGTTTCGCCCACACGGGCACGCTGCTGCCAAACGGCAAGGTGCTGGTGGCCGGCGGCTTCGGACCGCAGCCGTCGACCGGCGACCAGCCCGTGCAGGACACGGCCGAGTTGTACGACCCGGCGACGGGCACCTGGACTCCCACGGGCAGCATGAACACCCGGCGGGCCCTGCACGTGGCCGCTCTTCTCACCAACGGCAAAGTGCTCGTGGCCGGCGGGCGCACCTGCAACCTCCCTCCGCCCGCCGCTTGCGGCAGCACGTTCCGCACGAACACGGCTGAGCTGTACGACCCGGCCACCGGCACGTGGACGCCGACCGGGAGCATGAGCGCTGACCGCCACACCACCGCTGGCGTGCGGCTGCTCGACGGAAGGGTCATCGTTCCCGCCGGGTTCACGGCGACGACGCCGAACGGCAGCAACACGGCCGACATCTACGACCCCGCCACCGGCACCTGGAGCCTGACCGGCAACCTCAACCGAGGCCGCTCGCGATCGGGCGCCATGCTGCTGAACGACGGAAGGGTCATGACCGCCCTCGGTTTCAACGGGCCGTCCGTCCCCAACCCGACGACCGAGATCTACAACCCGGCGACCAACACCTGGACGTTTGCCGACAACATCGACTTCCCGTTCAGCCGTTTCAACTTCCACTACGGAGTTCTGCCGAATGGCAAGGCGCTTGTGGCCGGAGGCCAGTTCTTCGCCGGCCAGGCCAACCAGGGCATCATCCGCGACTCCCACATCTACGACCCGGCCACCAACGACTGGACGCAGACGGCACGCCTGAACGACCCGCACGGGACGCCAGGGGGCGTCTCCAACAGCGAGCGCATGGTCATCCTCTCGGCCAGCCCCAACTCGTATGTGGCCGATCCGGCGGTGTGCGGCCGGCACTGCGGAAAGGCCTTCGTCGTCGGGCAGAGCACGAACGGAAGCACGGAGCTGTTCAACGCCACGGGGACCTGCTACGGCTTCAACGCCACGGTCGTCGGCTCCGACGGCGTCGACAGCCTCATCGGAACTGCCGGCCCGGACATCATCGTCGGCTATGGCGGCGACGACCGGATCTTCGGGGGCGACGGAGACGACATCATCTGCGCCGGTGACGGGAACGACTCCGTCTCCGGCGATGCCGGCAACGACATCGTCCTCGGGGGCGAGGGGCTGGATCGTGTGAGCGGAGTCGCGGGGGACGACTACATGTTCGGCGAAGCGGCCGACGACCAGCTGGTTGGCGGCACGGGCACGGACACGGCCGACGGGGGAGTGGCAGCCGATGCGTGCTCGAGCGAGGTCACGAGGCGCTGCCCGTAGAGAGCCTTCGCCGTCGCCTCTCATCCGGCCTCGACAGGAGTGCTGACCGTCTGATTGCACGGCTGAGTTTCGTCGCCCACGGGCCTGAGTGAGAGGCTAATTGGCCTTTCTTGTCAGAGGTCATTTCGGTTGTGCACAGCGGCACGAGGAGGTCAGCATGGACTTCGAGCACGTGGATCAGTCGCAGGGTGAACCGCCGGCGGAGCTGGCCGAGCACTTCCAGGGGCAGGCCCGGATTCAGAGCTTCCCGAACCCGTTTCCCGCAGAAGGTCCGGCGGTCTTCGCCGTCCATTTCGAAGCCGGGGGCCGGTCCAAGCCCCACACCCACGCCAAGGGGCAGCTGCTGCACATCGCCGCGGGCCGGGGGATCGTCGGCGGCCGGGGTGGGCGACAGGTGGTAGAGGCGGGTGATGTCGTCGTCGTCATGCCCAACGAGTGGCACTGGCACGGAGGGGCTCCGGACTCGCCGATGACCCACGTGACGGTCCAGATGGCGGGGCCGGACTCGATCGATTGGGATGTCGACGAGGGCGACTGGGCCTCCGACTACGAGGTCCCGCCGGCGCCGGGGTAGTACTAGCACTACCGGTTGAAGAGGCAGGCCATCACCATTTTGCTCGGGCCGCGGGTGTGCCCAAATAGGTGGATGGCCATCCGGCGCCCCCTCGCGTTCGTCGCCCTCGCAGCCCTCGTGGTGGTGCTGGCGGCGTGCGGCGGAGACAGCCCCGGGGTCCCGACCGCCGCCGAAGCGGGGGGCGGGCCGGCAGCGACGGCAGGGGGGCCGGCGGAGAGGGAGACCGGGCCCAAGGTCGTCACCAACGAGAACGTGACGTTCCAGGTCCCGCAGAACTGGCGTATCGACATCCGCGGTGGAGTCGCCGGCCTGGGCGACTTCGTGCCGCGGCCGGGCCGGATGGCGGGCCCGTCGCTGGTCGTCTCGGTCAGCTCCCCGGGGCCGATCGACAGCAGCGTGCCGACGAGGTGCGAGCGGGGTCCGGCGTCGTCGGTGGACCTGGTGCAGGCCGGCTTCGCCCCCGTCGGCGAGCGGACGGCCGAGTTCCGCTTCTGGATCGCGACCTGCGACGACGGCACGACTGAGGAGAAGCGGGCGTGGCTGCTCCCCGTCTCCAGGATCTCCTTCATCGAGCAGTATCACGTCGACGCCAACGTCGACGTGGTGGCCACGGCCGTGGTCACCTGACGAACGGGTCGGTCCCGGTTTCCCGGCGGGCACCACCGACATCCGTATACTCCCTCATCCGGTGAGAACATCCGTCGAACCTCTGGACGGCAACCGGGTCAAGCTCTCCATCGAGGTCGACGAGGTCGAGTTCGATAAGGCCCTGGTTGCCGCCTTCCGCAAGATCGCCCGAGACGTGCGCGTCCCCGGTTTCCGGCCCGGGAAGGCCCCCAGGCGGCTCATCGAGGCCCGCCTGGGCGCGGGGGTGGCCCGGGCCGAGGCCCTCAGGGAGGCTCTTCCCGAGTACTACGAGCAGGCCCTGCGGGAGAACGACATCACGCCGATCGCTCCGCCCGAGATCGACATCACCTCGGGCCAGGAGGACGGAGCGGTGGCGTTCGACGCCGTGGTCGAGGTCATGCCCATGGTCAGTGTGGCCGGCTACGAGGGGCTGCGGATCGTCCTCCCGAGCCTGGAGGTCACCGACGAGCACGTGGACGCCCAAGTCGACCGGCTGCGGGAGCAGTTCGGGGAGCTCCGTCCCGTGGCCCGGGCCGCTCGCGACGGCGACCACGTCTCCATGGACCGCAAGGTCACCAGGCACGAGGAAGTCCTGCTGGTGGCGGACGACGAGCTGTACGAGGTGGGCAAGGGCACGATCGCCCCGGAGCTCGACCGGGAGCTGAGGGGCAAGCGGGCGGGCGACATCCTCAAGTTCAACGCCCACCTCCCCGAGCACGCGACCGGGACGGGCGCCAGCGAATCCGGAGAGGTGACCTTCACCGTTCTGGTCAAGGAGGTTCGGGAGACCGTGCTGCCCGAGGTGACCGACGAATGGGCCAGCGAAGCCTCCGAATTCGAGACGGTGGCCGAGCTGCGAGCGGACATCTTCCAGCGGATGGACGCCGTCCGCCGCCTGGAGGCGGCCCTGCAGGTGCGGGACAAGGTCATCGAGGCGCTGATCGAGCTGGTCGACGAGGAAATGCCGGAGGCGCTGGTCACCCGGGAGATCGAGCGCCGCGTGGAGAACCTCCAGCACCGTCTCTCCCACCAGAACGCCACGATCTCTCAGTACCTGGAGGCCACGGGGCGTTCCGAGCAGGATCTCGTGGCCGACCTCCAAGCGGAGGCGGTCGGCGCCCTGAAGGCCGATCTGGCCCTCCAGGCGGTGGCCGAGATGGAAGACGTGCAGGTCAGCGACGAGGAAGTGGACGCCGAGATCGAGCAGATGGCCCAGCGGCGCAACGAGAAGCCCGCAGCCCTCCGACGACAGCCCAGAGCCTGAGACTTCAGTGGATGCCGAGGAGACCGCGGAGTGAGAGGGATCGAGTGACAGACCGGAGAGTCGCACAGCCGATCGTGAACTACTTGGTGCCCACGGTCATCGAGCAGACCAACCGGGGTGAGCGGGCCTTCGACATCTACTCCAGGCTGCTGAAGGACCGGATCATCTTCCTGGGGACACCAATCGACGACGCCGTGTCGAACCTGGTGATGGCCCAGCTCCTCCACCTGGAGTCGGAGGATGCTGACAAGGACATCAGCATGTACATCAACTCTCCCGGCGGGGAGATCACCGGCCTGTTCGCCATCTACGACACCATGCAGTTCATCAAGCCGGACATCGCCACCTACTGCATGGGCCAGGCGGCCTCGGCCGCGGCCGTGCTGCTGGCGGCAGGCACCAAGGGCAAGCGTCACGCCCTGCCCCATGCCCGCATCCTGATCCACCAGCCCTATGGTGGTGCGGCCGGGCAGGCGGCCGACATCGAGATCCAAGCCAAGGAGATCGTCCGGATGCGGGAGCTGCTCGAGCAGATCCTGGCCCACCACACGGGCCAGACGGTCGAGAAGGTGGGCAAGGACACGGACCGCGACTTCATAATGAGCGCGAACGAGGCCCTGGCGTACGGCATCATCGACGAGGTCATCGATACTCGTGAGCTGGCGGCAGTGCCGCAAGCCGCGGGCGTGAGCTAGGCGGGGAGGACTACGAACGTGCAGAGCGGGCGATCCAGCGGTCGGGGGGGACACTGATGGCCAAGTTCGGAGACGGCGGCGACCTCCTGAAGTGCTCGTTCTGCGGCAAGTCGCAGAAACAGGTCAAGAAGTTGATCGCCGGGCCCGGGGTCTACATCTGTGACGAGTGCATCGATCTCTGCAACGAGATCATCGAGGAAGAGCTCTCAGAAACCTCGGAGCTCCGTTTCGACGAGCTCCCCAAGCCCCGAGAGATCTACGAGTTCCTGAACGACTACGTCATCGGCCAGGACTACGCCAAGAAGATCCTGTCGGTCGCGGTCTACAACCACTACAAGCGGGTCCAGGTC
>JAIVIH010000076.1:0-1484 GCA_020200615.1 Actinomycetota bacterium
GGACAACCGCCTGTCGGTGGGGTTCTGGGAGGCGGGCCGGGGCTGGCTGGTCCACCACATGGAGATCGACAAGGGCAAGATCGTCAACTACCAGATCACCACCCCCTCCACCCTCAACGCCGCACCCACCGACCCCTTCGGGCAACTCGGGCCCTACGAGGAGGCGGTGGTGGGGACGCCGCTTTTGGAGTCGGTCCCCGAGGACCAGATCAAGGGCCTCGACGTCCTGCGGGCCGTCCGCAGCTTCGACCCCTGCATGCCCTGCACCACCCACATGGACACGGGCAAGGGCGTCATCGTGCGGGAGGTCAACTCCTGCGGCTGCACCCTCGAGTAGTCACTGCCCATCCCCTATTGCGCCGATTCGTTGCCGAAGGTCAACCCGGCTTCGATTTGCACCCTCGAGTAACTAGCACTCCAACCGAATCCGCTTCGAGTGGCGCCCCCGGCGCAGCCGTCAGGCTGACGGGGGCGTCGCCACTTCTGAAACCTGATCGATGTGACTGAACCGACGCCGCCCAGTGCTGCCCCCCGCCGACCCCGCCGTGTCTTCGTCGGGGGTCTCGGCCTTCCCTGGCTGCGGGACCTCGATTTCGGGACCCAGTTCATCCGCAGGCTGGACGGGGAGACGTGGCCGGAGGGCGTCGTGGTCGAGGACATCTCCTACTCGGCCCACCGGGTGCTGCACCGACTTCAGGAGTTCAAGCCCCACAAGGTCATCCTCGTGGGAGCCATGCCCCGGGACATCGACCCTCCCGGGACCATCCGCCGCTACGTCCTCGACCTGACCCCTCCGTCGGACGAAGACGTGGCCGAGCGCCTGGCGGAAGCCATCGGCGGCGTCATCGACCTCGACCACACGCTGGCCGTGGTCCGGTACTGGAAGGGTTTTCCGGCGGATACGGTTGTCATAGAGGTGGAGCCGGGTGATCGGTCGTTCGGCCTCGGGTTCTCCGACGAGATCGAGGAGTCGGTGGACAAGGTCCTGGCGATGATCCGCGACGAGTTGGGGATGAGTGGTGCCGGGTCGGCACCGGTCCCGGATGGCATGGAGGCCAGGGGATGAGCGATATCGAACAGATGGCGTACACGGACATCATGCCCAGGGTGGGGGCGCTAGCCGATGAGCTGCTCAACCATCCCGATCCCAAGGTCAGGGACCAGATCGAGGAGCTCCTCGACTGGGTGGACGTCTTCCACCGCGACGGCCTCGGACGGTTGATCGAGATGATCCGGTCGTGGCGGGGCGAGATCTTCCTGGAATCGGTGGCCCACGACGCGATCACCGGTCCCTTCCTCGAGATCTACGACCTCGGAGAGGTCGTAGACCGGGACCAGGAGGCGGAGGACGCGGTGACCGCCGCACTCGAGGAGATGCGGCCCTTCGTCGAGTCCCACGGAGGCACCATCGCCGTCGACAGCATCGTGGACGGTGTGGTGAAGGTGCAGATGCTGGGTTCGTGCGACGGCTGCCCCAGCTCCTC
>JAIVIH010000076.1:1650-5867 GCA_020200615.1 Actinomycetota bacterium
CGCCGAGCCGGTGCAGCTCCTGCAGATCCGGGGGCACGAGCTTCAATGACCGGCCCGGGAGGCCGGTCCATAGGCATTCGCGGGACTGCCCTCGGAACGAGGGTAGGCCCATGACCGCTCCGGCGGGGGCGGGTGAGCCGATGATCCTCGCCGCGGAGCAGATGGCCTTCGCCGCCCGCGCCCTGGCCCAGTCCCATCCCTTCACGCAGATGGCCAAGCGGGTGGTCGATGCCGCCATCGACGCCGAGCGCAAGGCCCAACCCGGCGACTTCTCGATCTGGGCCGGAGCGGCCCTCACCAAGGGGTACTGCGTCCGCCGGGTGGAGGAGGACGGCGCCGGCATGGTGCTCGGCGGCGCCGAGGAGTCCGCCCTCCCCGACCCCGAGCGCCTCGAGGAGGTCACCAACCAGCTGGTCACCGCCCTGCGCTCGGAGGGCACCAAACTCGACTTCCTCATCGCCGACGAGGCCCAGCTCATGGAGGTCCTCGACCGGGTGATCGGCTCGGAGGTCGGCAATCGCCTGGACAACGCCCCCAACAATCTCACCTCGCGGGCTCGGGCCGAGCTGGAGGACTACCTCACTTACTGGGTCGTCAGGGGTTATGCCCTGCGGACGGCGGAGCTGCAGACCGGCGCACTTGCGGCGACGACGTAGCGTCGCCCCATGAGGATCCTGGTGGCGGGCGTGGGAAACATCCTGCGGGCCGACGACGCCTTCGGCGTGGCCGTGGCCCGCCGAATGGACACCATGGAGTTGCCCGACGGCGTCAAGGTGGTCGAGACGGGGATCGGGGGCATGGCTCTGGTGCAGGAGCTGCAGGACGGGTGGGACGCGCTGATCGTGGTGGACACAGTCGATCTCGGCCGTCCGCCCGGACACGTCATGATGATCCTGCCGGACGTGATCGACGTCCACACCCTGGACTTCGACGAAAAGATGGACCTGTTGGCCGACATGCACCTGACCACCCCCTCCCGCGTGCTGATGCTGAGCAAGGCGCTCGGCGTCCTCCCGCCCAAGCTGATGATGGTCGGATGCCAACCCACCGACGCCGAGACGCCGGGCGGCCCGATGGAGCTGTCGCCGCCGGTCGAGGCCGCGGTCGACATCGCCATCCGCGAGATCCTTACCCACGTGGAAGAGCTGCTGGTCGAAGCGGCAGCGGCCAGGCAGCCGGGCGCGGGCGACGGCGTGAACGGGGGCCAGGCCTGATGTCGACCCAGGCGTCCTCAACCTCGGCCGGATCCGACCGGGCTGGGATCATCCGGTCGCTGGAGGAGCAGCTGGCCCGGACGCCGCGGGGCGACCGGCCGCACGAGCACGCCACCGTGGCTTACCGGCTGGGCCTGGCCTACGCCGAGTCGACCGGCACCCAGGAGGACGGCCTGCGCCGGGCCCTCTCCCATTTCGACGTGGCCGCAGCCATCTTCGATCCCCGGTTCGACCCGGTGGAGCACGCCCGGGTGCTCAACGCCGCCGGTGCCGTGCACCGGGGGCTCGGCAACCGTAGGAAGGCGGCCCAGCTGTTCGAACAGGCCGTCGACCTGTTCGAGAGCCGGGACCGGGAGGCCGAGCTGGCCGCCGCCCTCAACAACCTGGGCCTGGCCCGCAGCGAGCAGGGCGAGTTCGCGGCTGCGGTCGAGGCCTTCGACCGGGCCGTCGGGCTGTTCGACACCAGCAGCGCCGAGGGCCGGAGGGGCATGATCGCCACCCTCCACAACCGCGGCCAGGCCCACGCCGCCCAGGGCACGCCCGAAGGGGTGGAAGCGGCCCTGGTGGACTACGAGCTGGCGTCGGCCGAGGTCGACGTGGAGGAGGCACCCTTCCATCACGGGCTCCTCCAGCACAGCAAGGGCGTGGCCTTCACCGCCCTGGCCAACCTCAAGCCCGACGAGCGGGAGGGCCTGCTCCAGGAGGCGGTTCACGCCTTCGAGGAGTCGCTCACCATCTTCACCCGGGCGACCATGCCGTACCAGTTCTCCCTGGCCAAGCACAACCTCGGTCTGGCCTACGTCGGCCTCGGCGGCGTGCCCAACCTGCGCCGGGCTCTCGCCGCCTTCGAGGACACGGTCGCCATGCTGGACACCCGGGTCCACGGCGACGCCTGGCGCCAGGCCTACGCCAGCCTGGAGCGGGTCGAGAACGACCTGAAGGTGCAGTTTCCCGGTCTGAACCGGCCCGATCACTTCGCCGCCCTGCTGTCGTCGGTCAAGGAGGAGGAACGGCGGGCCCTGATCCGGGAGCGGATCTTCCACCTCCTGGCCCTGCGCGACCCCCAGCGCACGCAGTTCCTCACCGAGATGGACCTGGCCATCGCCAAGCTGCCGGCAGACCGCGCCCGCGTCGTCATGGAAGCCGAGCTCAACACCGTGATCGAGCTGCCCAACGAGTTGCTGGAGACGGCCCTGCGAGGCCGCTACCTGGCGCAGATGGAGATCACCGACGAGGAGGCCCGGATCGAGTCCGATACCGCCCTCGACTACGCCATCGGCGACGCCCTGGGTGGTCCGCAACGCATCATTGTGCGAGATTTCCTGGAAAGCCTCGGATGGGAGCGGCCTACATGAGCGGCAATGGTTCTGGCGCGGGCGACCCCACCCTGGAGGCGGCTACCGCCACGGCCACCACGTTCATCGACGCTGTGATTTGGGGCGAGCACCACAAGGTGTGGGAGCTGTTGGGCACCAAGGGCCGAGCCGAGGTCCTCGAGGTGGCCACCAAGCGGGGGATGGACGAAGCCTTGGCCGAGCGACTGGGCGCAGGCACCGGCAGCGACGGCGAGACCAACGAGTTCCTGGCCGATCTGGTGAATGGCTTGCGCTCGGAGCTGGCCGGCAACGACCTCGACCACCTCTCCTTCACCGTGGACGAGGCCCAGTCCGGCGGCGACCGCGCCGCCATCGTGATGCACGTCCCCCTGCACCCCAACCTGGGCGGCACCCTCCCCATCGGCACCCTGGAACTGGGCAACGACGGCACGGGCTGGCGGGTCGACCGGCTCATCCCCCTGAAGAGCAAGGGGTGACCTCGCCCGTTCCCCCCGAAGACGCAGCTCCGGCGCCGGCCGACCCCGCGCCCGCCGAGCCCGCCGCGCCGGCAGAGCCCGCCGCGCCGGCAGAGCCGGCCGCGCCGGCAGAGCCCGCCGCGCCGCCCGAACCGGAGGCGGCCGAACCGGAGCCGGCCGAACCGGAGCCAGCCGAACCGGAGCCAGCCGAACCGGAGCCGGCCGGGCCCGAGGCCCGGGCCGCCGCCTTCCAGGCCCAGGCCGGTCCCGAGACCATCGAGCGGTTCGGTCGACCCATGCGTCACTTCGCGGTGGCGATCTCCTCCGAGGCCATGGCCCTGGCCTGGGCCAACCAGGAGAACGCCCCTCAGGGGGCGGCGGTGCTGGTCGACCACGAGATAAACCCCCGGGGGCTGCACGGCCGCCTGTGGGACACCCCCCAGCCCGACACCCTGGCCTGCTCTTTCGTGCTTCGCCCTCCGATTTCGGTTGAGGAGGGGGACGTCAGCTGGCTGATAGCAGCGCTGGCCGGGGCGGAAGCGGCGCAGGAGGTGGCCGGGCTCACCGTCGCCACCTGGTGGCCCGACCAGATCGTCGAGGCCGACACGAGAGGTCCCATCGGCGCCGTGCGGGCCGAGATCCAGCTGGGGCCGGGCAAGATCAAGGCCGCGGTGATCACCGTGCGTCTCGACCTGGTGCGGCTCGAACTCGACGCCGGCGACGGGCGGGACCGGCTGCTGGAGGCCTTGGTCGGCTCGGTCGACCGGTACTCCGAGAGCCTGGGTGAGGGCACGGCATCGGCCGTCGCCGCCTACGAGCAGCGCTGCGGCGTGGTCGGGCAGCGGGTCAAGCTGAGGCTTCGCCCCAAGGGCGAGACCCGCGGGGTCGCTCGCCACCTGGACCGGGCCGGCCGGCTGGAAGTCGAGTCCATGAGCGGGATGATCGAGCGGGTGGGGGTCGACCAGCTCATGGAGCTCGAAGTGGTCCAGAGATAAGACGTACGGCGCTTACCAGGGAGGGGCGACGTTGGACGGCCGGCTGAGGCTCAGACTGGCGGTGGGGGTGGTCGCGCTCGCACTCGTTGCCACAGGGTGCGGTGACGACGATGACGCCAAACCTGGCCCGGCGACGAGCACGAGGTTCCCGCCGACGGTGCCGGTGAACAACGACCCTCTCGCCGAAGGAGAGGGCGCCTGTGGGCTCCTCAATCG
>JAIVIH010000077.1 GCA_020200615.1 Actinomycetota bacterium
GAGGAGCCGTCGGCCTTGGGGCAGGTGGTATCCCCGGAGATCGAGGCGCCGGGCTCGGCCGGGGACAGGACTACCGGAGTGCGGCTGGGGACGGTCGAGCTGTTGGCCGCCGTCTCCACCTTCTTCCCGCCACCGCCTCCGGCGACGAACACGCTGACCCCGAGGACCAGAATCGCCGACGTTACGACGGACACGAGAACCCGCTGGCGCTGTGCCCGGCGCCGGCGCGCCGCTTGAGCCGCCTGCTGGCGGACCTGCTTGGAGGGTTGCGGGCGCCGGCCCTTCTGGCTCACCACGGGGCCGTACGGTATATGCCCGGCGGGATCCACCCCCGTCGCTGGTACGGTGACGACGCCCGAGCGGCCCCCTGACCGGGGCAATAGCGCCCAGCCCACCTTCACTTCGAGACCTTCTCTTGAGCCTCATCGTCCAGAAGTACGGCGGCACCTCAGTCGACGGCCCCGAGCGCATCCGCGCCGTGGCCGAGCACGTGGTGCGCACCCGCAACGAGGGCCACGGCGTGGTCGTCGTGGTCAGCGCCATGGGCCGCACCACCGACGACCTCATCCGCCTGGCGCAGGAGCTGTCGCCCGTTCCTCCCGCTCGCGAGCTCGACATGCTGGTGACGGCGGGCGAGCGGATCTCCATGTCGCTGTTGTGCATCGCCATCGCCGAGCTCGGCCACGAGGCCAGCTCCTTCACCGGAAGTCAGGCCGGGATCGTCACCGACTCCGCCCACGGCCGGGCCAAGATCCTGGAGGTTCGGGCCCACCGGCTCCGGGAGGGTCTGTCGGAGGGCAAGATCGTGGTGGTCGCCGGGTTCCAGGGCGTCTCCATCGACCGGAACATCACCACCCTCGGCCGGGGAGGGTCGGACACGACCGCCGTCGCCCTGGCCGCCGCTCTCGAAGCCGACGCCTGCGAGATCTACACCGACGTCGCCGGAGTCTTCACCGCCGACCCGCGCGTGGTGCCCGACGCCCGCCTGCTGCCCGCCCTCTCGTACGAGGAGATGCTCGAGATCTCGGCCACGGGCGGGCGGGTGCTGGCCCTCCGATCGGTCGAGTTCGCCCGCAACCACAGCGTTGACCTGCACGTCAGGTCCAGCTTCACATGGGAGCCCGGCACCTGGATTTCAGAAGGAGGACAGGTGGAGAAGGCCATCATCTCGGGGATCACCCATGACACCTCGGAGGCGAAGATCACCATCGTCGGTGTCCCCGACCGCCCCGGCATCGCCGCCCAGCTGTTCCGGGCGCTGGCCGACGAGGCCGTGAACGTGGACATGATCGAGCAGAACGTCTCCCTGGGCGCCAAGACCGACATCTCCTTCACCCTCCCCATCGCCGACCTCCCCACCGCGGTGCGGGTGACCGAGGCGGTGGCGAGCGAGATCGGGGCGGCCGAGGTTGTGCCCGACGCCGAGATCGCCCGGATCAGCCTGGTGGGAGCGGGCATGAAGACCCATCCCGGCGTGGCCGCCACCATGTTCGAGACGCTGGCCGAGGAGAAGGTGAACATCGAGATGATTTCCACCTCCTCGATCCGGATCAGCTGCGTGGTCCGGGCCCCGGATGTCGAACGGGGCGTCCGGGCCCTACACCGCGCCTTCCAGCTCGACCACCTCGACCAGCTCGACCAGGTCGACGAGGAATCTCCCGCCTGACAGGAGGCACCCTCCGGTACCGTGGTGTCATGCGCCTAGGCATCGTCGGTTCGACCGGGCTGGTCGGGGGGGTCATGCGCTCGGTCCTGGCCGAGCGTCGCTTTCCCGTCTCCGAGCTCCGGCTGTTCGCGTCCGCTCGGTCGGTCGGCCGCCGCCTGGCGTGGCGGGATGACGAGATCTCGGTGGAGGACGCCGACACCGCCGATTACGACGGGCTCGATCTGGTGCTCTTTTCCGCTGGGGCCACGGTCTCCCGCCGGCTCGCGCCCCGAGTGGCGGACGCAGGAGCCATCGTGGTCGACAACTCCTCGGCCTGGCGCATGGATCCCGCCGTTCCCCTGGTCGTGCCCGAGGTGAACGCCCACGCGCTGGACTCCATCCCCAAGGGCATCGTGGCCAACCCCAACTGCACGACGATGGTGGCCATGCCCGTCCTGAAGCCGCTCCACGACGAGAGCGGGCTACGGAGAATCGTCGTGAGCACGTACCAGTCGGTCTCGGGGGCGGGGGTCAAGGGGATCGCCGAGCTCGAAGAGCAGGTGCGGAAGGTGGGCGACCGGGCGGCCGAGCTGGCCCAATCCGGTTCCGCGGTGGAGTTCCCCCGCCCTGAGAATTTCGCGGCGCCGATCGCGTTCAACGTGCTGCCCCTGGCCGGAAGTCTCGTCGACGACGAGACCGACGAAGAGCACAAGTTCCGGAACGAGAGTCGCAAGATCCTCGAGCTCCCGGGCCTGGCCGTTTCGTGCACCTGTGTGCGGGTGCCGGTGTTCACCGGTCACTCGCTCTCCTTGAACGTGGAGTTCGAGCGCCCGCTGGCGCCGGAGCGGGCACGAGAGATCCTCGCCGGCGCCCCTGCGGTGGCGCTGGTGGAAGTGCCGACACCCTTGCAGGCTGCAGGTGAGGACCCTTCCTACGTGGGACGGATCCGGCGGGACGCCGGAGCCGAGCACGGCCTCGCCCTGTTCGTCAGCGGCGACAACCTCCGCAAGGGCGCCGCTCTGAACGCGGTTCAGATCGCAGAGGCGCTGCACCGTCGTCGGGCGTAGCCGCGGGCCGGACTGTGCCCGATGCGGCGGCGACGTTTACCATTCCCCCGTCGACGCCCTCCGATCCGTGGGCGACAGGAGGAGTGACGTGGCCCAGGGAATCGCGGCGTGACCAAGGCGCAGAAGATTCTGCCCGTCTTCGTGATGGTCGTCATTCTCCTGGCCGTGGGATGGTCGCTCCTGCCCTTCGAGTTCACCCGTGGCGTGGGGTGCGGGGCGCCGTTGCTGGGTGCGAAGCCGGACAACGCCACTCCCGTGGGCCTCATCCAGCCCGAGAAGGACTGCAAAAGCAAGGCCAAGAGCCGGTTGCTGGTGTCGGCCATGATCTCGTTGGCCGCCGCCGGAGTGGGAACCGCCGCCATCGCCCTCAAGCCCATCAGCCTCCAGTGCCTGGGGGGCAACCACGATGACTGCCCTTATGCCTGGGGCAACTTCCTGAGCGACAACTTCGAGGGCCTGGGCTGCCAGTGCGAGTGTCACACCGACGAAGCGCTGTGAGGGTAGAGCGCGCCTAGCGCGTCTCGCGGTATCGGCGGATCAGGGCGTTGGTGGAGCTGTCGTGGGCCAAGTCGGGCTCGGCGCTGGACCTCAGCTCGGGGAGGATGCGGTTGGCCAGCACCTTGCCCAGCTCGACGCCCCACTGGTCGAAGGAGTTGACCTGCCACACCGCGCCCTGGGTGAACACCTTGTGCTCGTACAGGGCGATCAGCTGACCGAGCACGCTGGGCGTCAGCTTGGTGGCCAGGATGGTGTTGGTGGGCCGGTTGCCGGTGAAGATGCGGTGCGGCACCTGGTCGGCCGGCACTCCCTCCGATTCCACCTCCGCTCGGGTCTTGCCAAAGGCCAACGCCTCGGTCTGGGCGAAGAGGTTCGCCATCAGCAGGTCGTGGTGAGCGCCGACGGCGTGGTTTGGCTGGCAGAAGCCGACGAAGTCCGACGGGACGAGCGACGTGCCCTGGTGGATGAGCTGGTAGAACGCGTGCTGGCCGTTGGTGCCGGGTGCTCCCCACACGATGGGGCCCGTGTCCCACGTCACGGGGTTGCCGGCGAGATCGACGGACTTGCCGTTGCTCTCCATGTCCAGCTGTTGCAGGTAGCCGGTGAGGCGGGCCAGTTCGTTGTTGTAGGGGAGGATGGCCTGGGTCTGAGCGCCGAAGAAGTTGCGGTACCAGACGCCGAGGACACCAAGGAGCACGGGCAGGTTCCGCTCGAACGGGGCGGTCCGGAAGTGTTCGTCCATCAGGTGGAAGCCGGCCAGCATCTCCCGGAAGTGGTTCGGGCCGACGGCGATCATGAGCGAGAGGCCGATGGCGGAGTCGACGGAGTAGCGCCCTCCCACCCAGTCCCAGAACTCGAACATGTTGGCCGGATCGATCCCGAACCTCTCCACTTCCGCAACGTTGGTCGACACGGCCACGAAGTGATGGCGAACGGCCTGCGGATCGCCACCCAGGCCGTCCAGAAGCCACTTCCGGGCGGTGTAGGCGTTGGTGAGGGTCTCGAC